>JACREQ010000049.1 GCA_016218155.1 Bacteroidia bacterium | reverse complement strand
GACCACATTATAAAAGTTCCAATTGCGATTAAGAAAAAAGTCCAGTTTGCAAGCTTAATGCTCCATAAAGGTTTTTTCATTAAGAAGGGAACTAAAAATAAAAAGGCTCCAAAAACAATCATATATGTTGAACCAAAAATACCAACCAAAGGATGTACGGTCATCATAGAAAAGAAATGCCCAGTATCAATTCCCGGAATAGGTGAAACTTCATAAAGCCGCATCATCATTCCTTCAATTGCAGAAAAACCGTAATAAATCAAACCAACTACTACAAAGCGTAATGTGATTTTTTGCATAGGTGTTAAAGTCTGTGACTTAAAAGCACCTTGCTCGCCATTCATTAATTTATTAATATAACTCATAATTTTTATATTTTGTTATTTTTTTATTCTATTACTTCCACAACATCTTTTTCTACCATATTAACACCTTTAGGCCCCGAATATTCCGTAGATCTGATAGTATAAACACCCGGTTTTGTAAATTGCCAGAGAAGATCATTATTATGACCAGGAATTACCTGCATTTGAAAAAGCATTGAATTATCTTTTCTGAATAACCCAAAGCCGTATGTTAAATCCTGAGAATTAACATTAAACAAAACTTTATCATTCACCTTTACCAACATCTTTTCAGCAGGCAAAATAAATTTATGATTTTTAACAGAAATTTCAAAAACTTTATCAGCTTTAATTTCTTTTCTGTTTAAATCAATTGGTGACCAAGGAATAGTGTTATAGGTAACAATGTGAATTGTTACACCTGTAAAAATTAGAAAACCAATCCAGGTATAAAAAATTGCGGGTTTAACCAGTTTCCCTTCTCCTTTTGTTGTAAGCCTGTATGCAAACAACGAGACTATTGTTATTATTACCAGCACATAGCTGGTATAAACAATAATTAATCCATTTAAAACATCTGATGAATCTGCCATAGTTCTCTTTTTTAAATTAATATATATATTTGTTAGTACTAGATTTTTCTTTTATATCTTTTAAAGTAGTTTCTGAAAATGTCTTTATCATTTGTTCTTTTATTTCTACAAATAAGCTGTGCATTTCACAAGTTTTTTCGGAACTACAATCTCCATTGCCTAAGAAACACTCTTCAAATTTTTCTAAACCTTCAACTTTTTCAATAATTTCGGCAATTGTAATTTGATCGATAGCTTTTACTAAAACGAACCCGCCATTTTTTCCTTTATTACTTTTTACAAGATTGCTTTTTGAAAAACCTGTAAGAATTTTTCTTAGGTACCTATTATTAATACCTAATTCTTCATGTAATTGCTTTGCAGTAAAACTTTCGCTTGGTTTAGCAGCCATGAGCAACAAAATTTTAATTGCGTAAGATGTTGTTTTATTTAGTATCATAATTACTACCTTGAGGTATTCATTTGCAAAAATATATCAAACAAATCCCTAAAAAAAATAATTTGACATGTTACACAACACAATTCGGTACTGCATTACCTGTTTTGATGGGTTGATAAAATTTCAGAATGAAGAAATATACTCTCTCAATAATTCAACGAGTTCTAATACAGTGAAATAGTAGATGATTTAAATAATGTTAAAAATACATTATTATTTGAAATATTGTGTAATTTTGTGAGTGAACATTCACTTATTATTTATTAAATGTACAATTTAGCAAACGACAATCTGAAATATTAAACGTTCTTTTTGTAAAAACTTCTTAACAAGGATAAAAAGTACAAATTTTAAAAATAATATAACAAAGTGTAATTTACATTATAACTCTTATTATAAATTAAATAAATTATAAATATATGAGCGAACTAATTAATAACTCCAAAGACAGAAAAGAAAAGCTAAAAGCACTAATTCTTAAACTGCATACTGGTTCATCTGAAGAAGATGTTAAACAGGAACTACTTAACACATTAAAAAACATTCCTTATGGTGAAGTTGTAGAAGTTGAGCAGGAACTTATAAGTGAAGGTCTTCCTGAAACAGAAATATTAAAATTATGCGATGCCCATTCTTCAGTGTTGGAAGGAAAAATAGACCTTTCAGGCGCAAAAAAAATCCCAGAAGGGCATCCCGTCGATGTTATGATTCATGAAAACAAAGAATTGAAAATTGTAATTGCTCAGATTTCATCTATTATAAGTGAAATTGAAAGCAATCAACAGCTAAACCTTTATCCTGAAATTTTAAAATTAAGAGGATTATTCAATAATTTATTCGACGTGGATAAGCATTATCAGCGAAAGGAATATTTATTATTCCCTTATCTTGAAAATCAGGGAATAACAGGACCACCAAAAGTAATGTGGGGAAAACACGATGAAATTCGTGAATTAATAAAAGGTAGTATTGAAATATTGCTTACTGAAAACCTTGCTAAAGAAGAGTTTTTAGCTTCCTGCGAAATGGTTCTAAAACCTGCAATACATGGAGTAAGTGAAATGATACCAAAGGAAGAAGAAATTTTATTTCCAATGAGTCTTGACAAACTTACAGAGAAGGATTGGTATGAAATCAGCAACCAATCATTGGAAATAGGATATTGTTTATATGACCCAAATGTAATATGGAAACCAGAATGGGCTTCCGAAATATCTATTAATGATGCCCAAAAATCTGGTAGTCATATACAATTGCCATCAGGTAGTTTTTCCGCAGAAGAATTACTTAGTATTTTAAACACACTTCCACTTGACATTACTTTTGTTGATAAAGACGATAAAGTAAAATATTTTTCACAAGGTGCAGAACGTATTTTTCAACGTAACAGAGCAATACTTAATCGCGATGTTCGTCATTGTCATCCACCTGCTAGTGCTCATATTGTAGATAAAATCATCGAAGATTTTAAAAGCGGAAAACAAAATAGCGCACCTTTTTGGATTAACATGGGAGGAAAAATGATTCATATTGAATATTTTGCTCTTCGCAACGAAAAAGGGGAATATCTTGGCACACTTGAAGTCTCTCACAATGTCAATGTATATAGAGAATTGCAAGGCGAACAACGAATTTTATCTTATAAATAACAAATATTATGGAATCAAATAAGAATTTAATAATAACACCAAAAACAAAAGTATTACAACTGATTGAAACCTATCCTCAATTAGAAGATGTTTTAATTGGATATGTACCTGCATTTAAAAAACTAAAAAATCCTCTATTGAGAAATACAGTCGCAAGAATCACCTCTTTGCAACAAGCTGCAAGCATTGGAAATGTAAATATAGGTGATCTAATAAATAAATTACGTAAAGAAGTTGGACAAGAAATAATAACAGAAAGTATGGATACGGTTTATAATACTACCAAACCAACATGGTTTGACGAACAAAAAGTAAAACAAATTTTCGATGTAAGAGAAATGCTGGCAGCAGGAGAACATCCAGTTGCCCAAGTAATGGCAGACTTGAATGTTTTGCCAAACAACACGATCTATAAATTAATAGCGCCTTTTTTGCCGGCACCATTAATTGATAAAGCTACCAGCTTGCAAGTAGAACATTGGATTGTTAAAGAAAGTGCCGAATTATATCTGATTTATTTTTATAAACCATAATTGATCAAATCTATATTTAATAACATTTTAAAATATAAAATATGATACCCGAAAATTATAAATCAATGAAGATAGGCGAAATAGTTGCTAATGATTTTAGAACAGCAGTTGTTTTTAAAAATGCCGGTATTGACTTTTGTTGCGGTGGAAATCAAAGAATAGAAGAAGCTTGTGCTGAGAAGAAGATTGATATCTCTATAATTGAAACAAAACTAAATGAGCTTGAATATACTGAAATTGACACAACACAAAATTTCAATGAATGGGGTTTAGATTTTTTGTGCGATTATATAGTTAATACCCATCATAAAACCGTCACAAAACTTTTACCTCAATTGGTTTCATATACTCAAAAAATTTCTGAAGTACATAGTGTTAATCATCCCGAATTAATTGAAATAGCTAAATTATTTTCGCAGATTAACACCGAACTCATACAACATCTTAAAAAAGAAGAAGAGGTATTGTTCCCGGCAATAAAAGAAGTATTGAAAACAAAAGATAAGAAATTTAAAGAGATTATCATCTCAGAGATAAACAGAATGAAAGGCGAACACGAGTTTGCCGGTGGTGCAATGGATAAAATAAATGTTTTAAGTATTAATTATATGCTTCCTCCTGATAGTTGTAACACCTATCAGGTTGCATTTAAACTGTTGGAACAATTCGAAGATGATTTGCATATTCATGTCCATCTTGAAAACAATATACTATATCCAAAAGCACTAAATCTTTAAAAAAATATATTATTATAACAATACACATTTTAATAGATGATTATTACAATTATAATTAAAAATGATAAAATATTTTTTTAACAATATTAAAATTAATTATGACAGATGGATCAAAATTTTATCGATAAAATATTATTAATTGGTTCAACTCTGGCATTTTTTCTGGCTATCTTACTTCTTAAGAAGAAAGGTAAAGCCCTACATGATTATTTTATTAGTGCATGGTTGATATTTCTTGGTTTATATGTTACGGTATATTCCTTTAGTCCGGCCTATTTTTTCATAAATAATCCTTGGTTAATAAACTTTTACATATCAATTCTTTTTCTTAATGGGCCATTTTTATTCGTGTATATAAAAGCTCTAACTAATTCAGATTATAAATTTGACAAGAGTATATTGTGGCATTTACTACCTTTTATTATATTTAATTTATACCTGATATTTTTCTTTCCTTCAGAAAGCATATTAAAAAACGCTTGCTCTGTTCATGGAAGTTCGAAATTAGAATTACCGTTACCATATTTCATATTTCTTATCATTATTGCTTTTTCAGTACCCTTTTATATCTTTTGGTCGATTAGCATACTCCGAAAACACAGGAAAATAATTTCAGATAATTTTTCAGCAATAGAAAAGAGAACACTAACCTGGCTTAGAAATTTAATTAGTATTCTTGGAATAGTATGGATAATATTAACTTCTATTATTTTTATTCATCATGTATTGTTATTATTTTCAGATAGTTTTTGTATAAACGGACTATTTATGACATTAACTGCTTTTATAGTAATGGTAGGTTATTTTGGGTTAAATCAACCAGCAATCTTTACTTCACAAAATATTTCTATTCCGATAGATATTATTAAGAGTGATAAACCTTATTCAGGTTCTTCATTAAAAGATGATTATATTCAACAATACCTTGCAATTCTTGAGGAACATATGAAATCCAAAAAACCTTATCTAAATAACCAATTGACATTGAGCCAACTTGCTACAGAAATTAATATTCTCCCACATCATCTCTCCCGAATTATAAACGAAAATTATAAATTGAATTTTTTCGATTTTGTAAATCAATATCGAGTAGAGGCTTTTAAAGAAAAAGTTATCAATCCTAAATTTGAAAATCTTTCTTTTTTAGGTCTGGCTCTTGAATGTGGGTTCAACTCAAAATCAACTTTTAACAGGATTTTTAAAAATGCTACTGGTCTTACACCATCTCAATATAAAAATACTTTTTTCTAAAATTCCTCTTACTGTTTTCTTAAAATCTTCTGGTCTTACTTTATAAACCGAGTACTATAAACACGTTTTAATAAGTCTCACATTATAATATGGGGCGATTACTTATTTTTCATACAGTAATTTTGACATAGGTTTCAATAATGAACCTTTTATTAATTACTTAAATAAAAAGATTTATGAAAAAACATGAAATGGTAGTTGTAACTAACAACTTAAAAAGCAATCAAAAAAGGAAAGGAAATTTTAGAATTAAATTTGCATCCTTATTTCTCTTCACAATGTTGATTTTTTCAACAAATGCGACATTTGCTCATTGCGATTCAATGGATGGGCCATTAATAGCAGATGCAAGGAAAGCGATCGGACAAAACAATATAAACTATACACTCAAATGGGTTAGACCTGAAAATGAAACAGAGATAAAAAATGCATTTAACCTTATGATGAAAGTCAGAGGATTCAGTGCTGATTCCAAATTACTGGCTGAAACGTACTTTTTTGAAACATTGGTCAGAATTCACAGAGCTGGAGAAGGTGTGCCTTTCACCGGAGTGAAGCCATCAGGAACTCCTATTGATGAAAAAATTCTGGCTGCCGACAAATCAATTGAAATTGGTAATTTATCCCCACTGAATGGAAAGGTGATAAAAAAAGACTTGCCTGAGCTGACTGAGCGATTTGAAAAAGTGATGTCATTGAAAAATTTCGATATAAATAATATTGAGGCTGGAAGAGAATATATTGAAGCTTATGTTCAGTTTTTCAAGTTTGCTGAAGGCGAAGTTGAAGGACATAATGCTCATGGTCAAGGAAATGAGGGGAATGCTACAGAAGGTGTTCACGGAAGTGAAGAGCACACAGTAACCACTGGTCATGCAGGACATCTTCCTTGGATTTTTAGTGGTTTTCTTTTAATAACGACAATATTATTTGGCATTTTATATTTAAAAAAGAAAAATTAAATTCTTATAAAATTAATAAGTATAAAAAAAACTTTTTTGTATGAATGCATTAAAATTATCGCCTGTTTTATTAAGTGCCTTGTTGCTGGCAGCTCATTTTTTTAGGATAGAGGAGCATGTAATTGTGGTAATATGTGTTTGTTTTCCGTTTTTGCTGTTATTCAGAAAAAAATGGGCAGCACGTATTATCCAATTAATTTTATGTATCGGAAGCCTTGAATGGTTTCGCACCATTTATATAGATATTGAACTCAGAATGCAAGAAAACGAGAGTTGGCTCAGATTGGCAATTATATTAGGTATGGTGGCTGTTTTCACAGCTTTGTCATCATTGGTTTTTCGATTCAAAACTATTCGCAAAATTTATGGATTCAATACTAAGTTTGAAAGTTCTGATATTTCTAAAAATAATTCTTTTACAAAATATATAATTCTTTTATTGTTATTAGTGTCAATATTTAATTCGGTTGCAGCTCAAAATATCCAACTGAAAGGAAAGGTTGAAACTATTGATAGTGACAATAAAAGAATTCCACTTTCATATGCTAATGTTTATTGGTTTGGAAAAAACACTGGAACAACTACTGACGAAGCAGGAATGTTTACACTTCAAAAACCGGCACTTGAAAACCTATATCTTATAGTAAGTTATGTTGGTTTTACGAATGACACGATTTTAGTTCCAAAGAATCAAACACAAATTAATATTCACTTAGAAAGGAATTTGGCTTTACAGGAAGTTATAATTGGAGAAAAAAAAGAAGCAAATTATATGTCAAAAATAAGTCCTATTCAAACACAAGTAATTACTTCTACGGGATTACAAAAATTAGCATGTTGTAATTTATCTGAAAGTTTTGAAAACAATGCTACTGTAGATGTAGCATATACCGATGCCGTTTCAGGTGCAAAACAAATACAAATGCTTGGACTTGCAGGCATTTACAGTCAATTAATGTCTGAAAATATTCCTTCAATAAGAGGACTTGCTATTTCACATGGATTAGGATATATTCCCGGACCTTGGATGGAATCTATTCAAATTTCCAAAGGTACTTCATCTGTAATAAACGGCTACGAGTCTATTACAGGTCAGATAAATGTAGAATACAAAAAACCTGAAAATAGCGACAAACTTCATTTAAATGTTTATGCAAATGAACTTGGAAAAGTTGAGGGGAATCTTACTTCAGCGTATAGGTTAAATAACAATCTAAGTACTATAATAATGTTGCATGGAGAGAATTTCGCATCTGAAATTGATAGAAATCACGATAATTTTCTCGATTTACCTAAAACATCACAGATAAATATTTTCAACAAGTGGAGGTATGAATACAAGAAAAAATTTGTCACACAGTTTGGTGTTAAATATTTGTCAGAAGAACGTGACGGAGGACAAATTGGATTTGATAAGGACAAAATAACAAATAGTAATTTATATGGAATCGGAATTAACACAAAAAGATACGAAGTATTTGCAAAAGCTGGAATTCCCCTTACAAAACCGGAAAACAGTTTAGGATTTTTATTAAATACATCAGGACACAACCAGAATTCATTCTTTGGTAACAATTTATACAGTGGCAACCAAAAAAGTTTTTATTCTAATATAATTTATCAGTTCATTATTAATAATACAGATCATAACATAAGTACAGGTATTAGCTATCAATATGATAAATATGATGAACATCTAATTAACGCAGCTACTGATACCATAATTAATAAAACTGAAAATATTCCTGGAGTATTTGCTCAATATACTTATAGTTTTCTTAAACAATTTACACTGATTGCAGGATTCAGAGCTGATTTATACAATACTAATCAAAAGTTTTTAACCCCACGGCTTCATTTAAAGTATGATCTTAATAAGAAAACTATTCTAAAAGCATCCGCAGGAAAAGGCTACAGGACAGCAAATGTTCTGAGCGAAAATATGGGGATACTTGCCAGTTCAAGAAAATTTATTTTTTCTGAGGCACTTAAACCAGAGGAAGCATGGAACTATGGGGCAAGTTTAACCAGATATTTTTCAATCAATAAAAATAAAGCCACTTTTATTCTTGATTTTTACAGAACAGACTTCATAAACCAAGTTATTGTTGACATGGACAGTAAATATAGCGAAGTCTCTTTTCACAATTTAAAAGGAAAATCATATTCAAACAGTGCTCAGGCTGAAGTAATTTTTGAACCTATTAAAAGATTTGAAATTAATGCTGCTTTTCGCTTAAATGATGTATGGATGACAATAAATAACAAATTGGAAGAAAAGCCCTTTACAAATAGATATAAAGGATTACTATCATTATCTTATTCGACAAAATATGATAAATGGCAATTTGATTTTACTACCCAGTATAATGGAATATCTCGCTTGCCAAATACTGATGCATTGCCCGAACAATACAAACAAGAAGATATAGCACATTCATTTTATTTGTTAAGTGCTATGATAACAAAGCGGTTTAAATGGTGGAACTTATATGCAGGAGTGGAAAACCTAACTAACTTCAGGCAAAAGCAGCCTATCATTGCTTCAGAAGATCCTTTTGGTCCATATTTCGACACCTCTTTTTTATGGGGACCAATCCTAGGAAGAACAATTTATGTTGGATTAAGATTTTCAATAAAATAGTATATAAACTTTAAAAGTAAAAAAAATGAAAACAATTGCAATTTATTCAGTAGCATTATTTATTTCCTTGTTTTTTGTGCAACCTAATGTTTATGCCCAAAAGAAGAATGACATTAAAGTTGTAAAGTTACAAACCTCTGCTCACACAGAAATGTGTAAAGCTAAAATCGAAAAAACACTTGCTTATGAAAAAGGGATAATTAAATCAGAACTCGACAGAGAGTCACAAATTCTAACAGTAACATATAACCCTAATAAAACAGATGTAAATAAGATAATTAAGGTAATTACAAACTTAGGTCACGAAGCAAAGGAAATTATTGATAAACAAGAAGATAAAAATAAAAAATAAATAAGTATGCGAATCAAGAGTGTTAAAAAATCGAAATATAAAAAAAACACTTGCAAAAAGTAAAACTATATTGTATCTTTGTGAGTGAATATTCACAAACTTATTAATAAAACAAAATCTTAATTATCATGAAAATCACAAAGTACCTAGAACAGCAAATAAAAGAGACTCCTCACATGATTGATGTAAGAGAGATGTATAATAAAGAATCTGCACAGGCAATGCTTATGGCTTTGAAACCTGGCGAAAGCTTGAAGCCACATAAAACTCCAGTTGATGTATTCTTTTTTATTGTAGTAGGTCATCCCACCATTCATATTGGTGATGAAAGTGAAGTATGCGAAGCACTTTCGGTTATCGAAAGTCCAGCAAATATTGTGCATTATATAAGTAATAATTCTGATGGAATAGCCAGAATACTTATAGTAAAGGCACCACGACCAGTAAGTTTAACTAAAGTACTCTAGGCTATATTTCAAGAAGTTTTATTTAATATTAAATGTCAATGGAAATCACACCCCGTCAGTTAGAAATTATTGAAGCAGCAGGTAAAATACTTACATCATCTGGTGTAAGTGGGTTAACTATAAAAAATCTAGCCAAAGAAATGCAATTTTCTGAAAGTGCTATTTATAGGCATTTTACAAGTAAAGAAGAAATAATTATTGCAATGCTTAATTATTTGGCTGATAATACAGATAAGCGATTGTCTAATCTTACTAGTTCGCCTTATCCAGAAGAAAACTTTAAACAGTTGTTTAAGGAGCAATTTAGTTTTTTTAGCCAGAATCCATATTTTGTTGTAGCTGTTTTTTCAGATGGGTTAATGGAAGAAAGCCAACGCATCAATGAAACCTTCCTTAAATTAATGAATGTTAAAATGAAATACTTAATGCCTATAGTAATGGAAGGACAGCAAAAAGGTGTATTTACTAATGCCATTACAACAGACGAACTAATGCATATAGTTATGGGAACATTTAAACTTCAAATGTTTAAGTGGCGAACAGCAAATTTTCAGTTTGATGTAAAAAGAAACGGCGATAATATGGTTCATGCCATTTTAACATTAATAAAAAACAAGTAAAAATGAAGAAGATTCTATTATATGTAGCTGCAATAGCATTAGCTGCTTTTGGTTTGCTTACCTTATTTCTAAGCAGTTCTGTGATATTTGATTTATTTGGTATCAGAGCAAAAGAAGGTAATTATGTTTTATTGGTGGTTTGGGCAAATTTTATAAGTAGCATACTTTATCTTTTTGCAGCCTATGGATTTATAAAAAACAATAAATGGACTACCAAGCTTTTAAGTATTTCCTCAATTATACTAATAATAGCGTTTATCGGATTATTTATTCACATTAACTCAGGAGGCATTTATGAAACTAAAACTATTGGAGCAATGATTTTTAGAATAACTATAACTATAGTTTTTTCTGTATTTGCATATTTTACTATAACAAAGCACAATAAACCTAAACATTAAAAAAATTTGATTATATATGTTAGTAAACATTCACAAACAAGGGTTACTGGTATTACTTTCATTAGTGATAATTTATTCTGCACAAGCACAGGTATGGACACTTCAACAATGTGTAGATACTGCACAAATAAATAATAGAAGTTTACAAATAAGCAGAAATAATATTCAGATTGGTGTACAAAAGCATAAGGAAGCAAATGCAAACTTAATTCCTAAACTTAATGCATTAGGAGAATATAAATATTATACAGACCAACCTACCCAGCTAATGCCTTTGTCTACTTTTGGTGGTCCTGATGGGAAATTCAAAGAAACACAATTTGGTGTTCCGCATAATATCAATGCCAATTTGCAATTTGCTATGCCTTTATATAACCCACAAATATTTGGAGCAATGCGAGCTACAAAAATTGCATCGGAATTAAGTGAGATACAATATCAGAAAACAGAGGAACAATTGTTTTTTGATGTGTCAAACTTATACTACAATGCACAAATACTACAAAAACAGCTTTCTTTTATAGATAGTAATATAGCTAATTCAAAAAAACTTTTTGAAAACATTCAATTACTCAACGAACAGCTAATGGTTAAGGCTACTGATGTAATAAAGGTAAAATTACAATTAGAGCAATTGTTTACACAAAAAGATCGTATCAAAAGCAATTATGAGCAAGTTATGAATGCCTTAAAATTCACTATAGGATTATCTATAATTGATACTATTAAAATTGAGGATAATATTCAATATGAAGAAGCCATTGAATATTCAAATTCGACAAGTGTAGATGTAAGAATAGCAGAAAAACAAAATTATTTATTATCGAGCGAATTAAGAACATTAAAGAATTCGCGAATTCCATCACTAATGTTGTATGGCACTTATGGGGAAACAGGTTTTGGTTATGATGAGAAACCAAACGATTTTCTGAAATTTTATCCCATCGGATTTGTTGGTGCTCAGCTTACTTTTCCTTTGTTCAACGGAACAGTTACAAATAGAAAAATTAATCAAAAAAAAATAGAAATTCAAAACAGTCAACTTCAATTAAATTTGCTTACAGAACAAAATGCAATGTTAATTGATAATACAACCCGTCAAAGAATAGTTGCCCGAAAAACAGTTGAAAATACTCTTGCACAAATAAAATTAGCTCAAACAATATATGAACAAACCATTTTACAACAAAGAGAAGGAACAGCAACTTTAAGTGATGTTTTATTGGCTGATAATGCTTTACATGAAGCTCAACAAACTTACCTTTCTGTTGTAATTGATTATTTGAAAGCTGATTTAGAGTTAAAAAAACTAACAGGTAACATATCAAATAAAAATTAAAAATATGAATAGGAAAATTATCCTCACAATTGTCATTATATTGGCAATTATAGCCATTGTAGTATTTCGCTTGATAAGCAATAAAGAAACTACAAAAAATAGAGTATTTCAATACAATAAAGAACAACCTGTAACTGTTCAGGCAGACACTGTAAAACTTAAAAATATTAATGCTGAATTATTTTATTCAGGAACATTTGAATTTAACAAGGAAACAAAAATTAGTACAGATATTCAAGGTAAGATTAATTCTGTTTTAGTGGATATTGGAAGTACTGTTAAAAAAGGACAGGCACTAATTCAGTTGGATAATACTTTATTAAAACTGCAATTACAGGCAGTAGAGATTCAGATTGAAGGATTGGAAACCGATGTTAAACGATATACAGTTCTTGCTAATGCAGATGCAATACAAGGTGTTCAGCTAGAAAAGGCAGTGTTGGGTTTAAAATCTGCTAATGTGCAAAAAGCAACTTTAATTGAGCAAATTAAAAAAACAACCATCATGGCTCCTTTCGATGGAATTGTTACAGCTAAATTAACAGAAGAAGGTGCATTTGCAGCACCAGGAGTGCCACTACTTCAAATTACTGATATCTCTGTTTTGAAATTCACTGTAAATATCCCTGAGAACGAATTAAATAAATTTACAGAAAATCAAATATATTCTATTTCGGCAGATGTATATCCCGAAACAAAATTATCCAGTAAAGGTATTATTGTGGGGAGTAAAGCAAATATTGGAAACAGTTTTCCTGTTCAGTTTTTTGTAAATAACACATCCGATTTGAAAATAAAATCGGGGATGTTTGGGAAAGTAAATTTGAAAAGCGAGAGTAATCAAAAACTTATCATTATTCAAGCTTCTTCAATTGTTGGAACAACTATTCAACCACAAGTTTATATTGTTAAAAATGGCAAAGTCATTTTACATAACATCACTACTTCAAATAGAATTCAAAATAAAGTAGTTGTATCGAGTGGCTTAAACGAAGGCGATGTCATTGTAATTAATGGGTTTATTAATCTTTTTGATGGAGCTAATGTTTTAATTAAATAAAATCAGCGAATTATGAATATCACAGAAATTTCAATCAAACGTCCATCGCTGATTATAGTGCTTTTTGGCGTATTTATCTTATTGGGAATAATTGGTTATAAAAATCTGGGGTATGAACTATTACCTGACTTTAACCAACCGGTAGTTGTAATAAAAACAATGTATCCGGGAGCCGAGCCAAATGAAGTAGAAACCTCTGTTTCCCGAAAAATAGAGGATGCATTATCAAACCTAGAAGGGGTCGATTATTTGGAAACTAAGTCAATGCCCAATGCCTCCATAATTATTGCCAACCTAAAGTATGGAACGAATTTGAATAATGCAATGCAAGATGCACAGCGTTATATAGATAATATCAGAAAAGACCTTCCTGCTGATATTTTAAGTCCGGTTATGAGTAAAGTTTCACCCAACGATTTGCCTATCATATCTATCAGCGCTACGAGTAATTTGTCAGAAACCGAATTCTATCAAAAAACGAAAGACGAATATTTGCCGCAAATTCAACAATTGAAAGGAGTGGCAGAAATTACACTCTTGGGTGGCGAAGAAAGAGAGATTCAGGTAAAAGTAGATCAGGATAAATTAAAACTTTATAAAATTTCACTTTATCAGGTTGTAGATGCTATTAATCGCTCGGGTATTGATTTACCTGCTGGTAAAGTGCAAACCGATAAAGAAAAGAATTCTGTTCGTTTAACTGGTAAATTTGTAACCATAAATGATATAATGAACGTACAGGTAGCAACACCTGCACCAGGCAGTCCAGTTTATGTAAAAAATGTAGCAGCAGTTATCGATGGTGTTAAGGAAATAAGTTCTGTAAGTCGTTACAATGGTGTAAACGGAATTGGTCTTTTGTTAAAAAAGCAAGGTGATGCCAATGCAGTAGAAGTCTCAAAATTAGTTCACAAAAAACTTAAACAAATTGAAAGTGCAAACGCAAAATACAAAGTAAAATTTGATATTGCCGATGATTCAACCGACAAAACTATTGCAGCTGTAAATTCAGTAGTAGATGATTTGATTTTAGCGGTTGTTTTAGTTTCACTAGTTATGCTTTTGTTTCTAAGAAGTTACAGAAACTCCTTAATCGTATTAATTTCAATTCCAACTTCATTAGTTACTGCCTTTGCTGCAATGTGGTTGTTCGGGTTCACGTTAAACTTAATGACTTTGCTTGCCATGTCTTTAATTATAGGAATCTTGGTTGATGATGCCATTGTGGTTTTAGAAAATATTCAAAGGCATTTGGATATGGGTAAAGAAAAACGAACTGCGGCTATGGATGGTCGAATGGAAATCGGATTTTCGGCATTATCAATAACCTTAGTTGATGTGGTTGTGTTTTTACCTATACTGTTTTTACAAGTATTTGTAGCAGACATGCTCAAACAATTTTCGATTGTAGTTATAACTTCTACGCTTACCAGCTTATTGGTGGGCTTTACTTTAGTGCCATGGTTGGCTTCCCGTATAGGAAAAAAAGAAGATTTACGACCTACCAACTTTTTGAATCGTTTCCTTCTTTGGTTTGAAAGTCAATTAAAAAAATTCATTGAGTGGTATGGCCGACAATTAGAATGGGTGCTTAGTCATAAATTGATATTTACCGGAATAGTATTATTTCTATTGGTAATGACTGTTGTTATGTTGAAACAAGGTATTATAGGCAAAGAAATGATGTCAACTGGCGATCAGGGTAAGTTTCGTTTAAATCTGGAATATGATAAAACAACGACCGTTCAAGAGAACAATGTTAAAACTCAAAAAATAGAAAATTTTATTCTTCAACAACCTGAAGTGTCAACACTTTTCAGCAATATTGCAGGTCCTAGCACGGGCATTGGCAGTTTAGGAGTTGGTTCAGCAAATTTATCAGAATTCACTATTCAGTTAAAACCTAATGAGGAAAGAAGCATAAATACTGAAGAGTATATGAAATTGCTTCGTGAAGAACTAAAAAATCAGTTTCCCGGAATTAATTTCTCAATGGCGGTTTTAGGATTATTACCAAAATCTTCACCAATCAAAATAACTTTAAGTGGAAGTGATATTGATTTAATTATGAAAACAGGGAATGAGTTGAAATCAATTATCGAAAATATTCCTGGTGCAGATAATGTTCAACTATCAGTAGAGGAAGGAAGTCCTGAGTATAAGGTTATTCCTAATAAAGATAAAATGCAGCGATTAGGATTAACTACTGCTTATGTTGGGCTAAATTTAAGAACTGCTTTTACAGGGAATGAAGATGCTACACTGACTGAAAATGGAACAGAATATCCGGTTAGAATATGGTTAGATGACTTTGATAGAAAAAATTACGAAGATGTGCAACGTCTTTCAATAGTAAACCCGATGAACGTACCCATTGAAGTATCTCAATTTGCAGAAGTCAAACAAGATGATTCGCCTTCATTACTTGAAAGATTAGATAGACAATCATCAGTAACATTGACCTCAGAATCGTTTGGCAGGCCATCGGGAACTCTGGCTGGTGATGTAACAAGCTTTCTAAAATCCAAGCCATTGCCAGAAGGTGTTAAATTAACTTGGGGAGGAGATATCAAATCACAAAATGAAAGTTTTGGAGCTTTGGGTTCGGTTCTTTTGATTTCATTTATTCTGATTTACCTTATTATGGTAGCTCTTTATGATAACTATATTTATCCTTTTGTTGCTTTATTTGCTATACCGATGGCAGCAATTGGAGCATTTCTGGCGTTAAATTTATCATTAAACCATTTAACATTATTTGCGCAACTCGGATTAATAATGCTCATGGGTTTAGTAACAAAGAACTCAATATTGATTGTGGACTTTACTAATCAACTAAAAGCCCAAGGTAAACATTATAAAGAAGCATTAATTATTGCAGGCAAAGAACGTATGCGACCAATATTAATGACAACTCTGGCAATGGCTATAGGGATGTTGCCAATTGCATTAGCTAAAGGCACCGCCAGTGAATGGAAAAATGGGCTTGCCTGGGTTATTATTGGTGGTTTGTTATCATCTATGATATTAACTGTATATCTAGTACCTATGATTTATTATGTTGTTGATACTATTAAAGAAAAATTAGCAAAAAGGAAGGAAAAAGTAAAATGAAAAGCGTAATAAAACTCGTTCCATTGATTTTTGTTCTTATTCTATTTTCTTCATTAAGCAGTTCAAACGAAGAAACTTGTTCATTAACAATTGAAGTAAAGAATCTTAGAAATTCAATAGGATTTGTTCAGTTTGCATTATATAATAAAGATGGTACTATTCCTGATGAAGATTATAATAAATTTTACAAAATTGCTATATCAAAGATTGTAAATGGCTCATCAGAAGTCACTTTCAATAATTTGCCACGAGGGAAATACGCAGTAAATATATTGCATGATGAAAATAAAAATAATAAAATAGATAAAGGATTAATCTTGCCTAAAGAAGGAATTGGTTTTTCTAATATTCAATCTATTGGATTTTCTAATAGACCTTCATTTACTAAAGCATCATTTAATTTATTAACTGACACTAAGATTAAAGTAAAAGTAATATATATGTAACGTATAATTATTTCTTAACTAAAAAATGAAATGCTATGGAAAATAATGAGAAAGGTACGGATGATAAGATATTAGACGCTGCATACGATATCTTTCTTTTGTATGGGTATCATGGAACTACACTACAACAAATTGCAACTATAGCTGATACAAATAAAGCATCTATTCATTACTATTTTCGTTCAAAAGAAAGATTGTATATATACATTGTTAGAAGAGTTCTTGACAATGTTTTTAATGATAAGTTTAATATTAATTTAATTCCAGAAAGATTAGAAAAACCAACTTGGTTTCTTTATACTGAGCTTTACAATAATAGTAGCTTATTTGAAAAAGTTTTACAGGAGCTAAGTCCTATAGATTGGAGTGAAAATTTAAATGATATAAAGAAGTGGCTTGAATCTTCTTCATTCCAACTCAATAGTTCAATAAATAATATAAAAACTTACGATAATGATTTAAAGAAATAAAATAGTTTTTATGTAACATAAGTAGCAGTAGGTGAAATTATATTGTTATATGTTTGCATAAAAATATTTTAATATTATAGAATCAAAATTTGATTATTTCAGAAAAAATAAATAAATGAAACAAATTCTAATAATTACATTCAGCTTTCTTTTTATTTCTCATATAGTAAATGCTCAAACAAAATATACCATTAGCGGTTTTGCAAGAGATGCAAAAACTGGTGAAGAATTAATAGGTGCATCTATATTAATTAAGGAAATACCAACAGTAGGAACAACAACTAATGCATATGGTTTTTATTCTATTTCTATTCCCGAGGGAAACTATAATATTATTTTGCAATTTATAGGATATGATCTTCAAAATAAGCAAATAAAGTTATCTAGTAACACTGTACAAAATTTCACGCTTTCCGAAAAAGCTACTAAATTAGAGGAGATTGTTGTTGCTGCTGAAAAGAAAGATGAGAATATAACCAAAAATCTGATGAGTGTTGAGAAAATAAATATTCAAGAAATTAAGAATATTCCCGTTATTTTTGGTGAAAAAGATATTTTAAAAACAATTCAATTGTTACCTGGAGTTAAATCTGCAGGAGAAGGGAATAGTGGATTTTATATACGAGGTGGAGCAGCAGATCAAAACTTAATATTGCTTGATGAAGCTATTGTTTATAATGCTTCTCATCTTTTAGGATTTTTCTCTGTATTTAATGCTGATGCCATTAAAGATGTAACACTTTACAAAGGTGGACAACCCGCAGAATATGGAGGTCGATTGTCATCTGTTCTCGACATTAAAACAAAAGATGGAAACGATAAAGAATATGGAGTAGAAGGTGGTTTAGGGTTAATTTCATCGAGATTAAAAATTGATGGACCTATTGTTAAGGATAAAGGCTCATTTACAATTAATGGTAGAAGATCATATGCCGATTTATTTCTTAAATTAGCAAAAGATAGCGCTATGAGGGAACGAAAGCTCTATTTTTATGATTTTAATGCAAAAGTAAATTACCGTATAGATGATAAAAACAGGATTTTTCTTTCTGGTTATTTTGGTAAAGATATTCTTGGATTTGGCGACCAAATGGGTATCGACTGGGGAAATAAAACCGGCACATTAAGATGGAACCATGTTATTAATAGTAAACTATTTTCAAATACATCACTTATTTTTAGTAATTACGATTACAATATAAATACTCGACTTGCAGGAACTGATGGAGAAATAGTTTCCAGAATTCAGGATTATAACATAAAGCAGGATTTTCAATATTTTTCAAATACAAAGAGTAAATTCAAATTTGGACTTAATTCCATTTATCATAAAATTATTCCAGGTGCAATCATAACAAAAAGTGATTCTTCAATATCTGAGCTTAATTTAAAGCATAAACAAGCTTTAGAAAATGCAATCTATTTTACTCATGAATTTAAGCCTTCAGGTATTTTTAGTTTTGAGTATGGTATTCGCTTTACTTCATTTAGTACGTTAGGTGCTGGTGATTTCTACACTTATAATTCATTAGGAGAAACAGTTGATACTACTTCATACAAGAAAGGTGAATTTGTAACAACATACTTTAATATTGAGCCTCGTTTTTCTGCAAATCTTATATTAAACGAGAAAAGCTCAATTAAGGCTGCCTATGGAAGAAATACTCAAAATCTTCACCTTCTGTCAAACTCAACATCTGGTAACCCAACAGATTTATGGATTCCTAGTAGTAATAATGTAAAACCAGAAATTGCCGATCAAATTTCAATGGGTTATTTTAGAAACTTTAAAAATAATACGTTTGAATTTTCAACAGAAGTATATTACAAATATCTTCAAAACCAAATTGACTATAAAGATGGAGCAGAGCTTAGGTTTAACGAAAACGCAGAATCACAATTACTTTTTGGTACTGGTAGAGCATACGGAATAGAGCTTTTTCTAAAAAAGAAATACGGACGTTTAAACGGATGGGTAGGATATACTTTTGCTAAAACTGAAAAGAAAATTGCAGGAATAAATAAAGGGGAATATTACCCTGCAAAACAAGATAGAACACACGATATTTCCATTGTAGGAATTTATGAGCTTTCAAAAAAATTAACAATATCTGCAACATGGGTATTTTATACTGGTAATGCTGTTACGTTTCCAAGCGGTAA
This sequence comes from Bacteroidia bacterium, assembly GCA_016218155.1. Classification (NCBI taxonomy): domain Bacteria; kingdom Pseudomonadati; phylum Bacteroidota; class Bacteroidia; species Bacteroidia bacterium. The sequence goes on along the minus strand of JACREQ010000049.1, from coordinate 13,701 downwards.
GTATGAGGTCGCCGGTCAGTTAGTTAATTATTATACTGAACGAAATGGTTACCGTATGCCAACATATCATCGCCTAGATTTAGGCTTAACATGGCAAAGGAAAAAAACAGAAAAATTTGAATCGAGTTGGAACTTTTCACTTTATAATGCTTATGGACGTGAAAATGCATATACTATAACATTCCAGGAAGATCCAAATGATCCTACAAAAACACAAGCTGTTCAAACAACATTATTCCGTTGGGTTCCTTCTGTAACATATAACTTTAAATTCTAACATAATGAAAAATAATATATTTAAATATAAGTCTACTTTAATAGGTTTTTTAAGCTTATTAATAGTTGTTTTAGTAATTTCTTCATGTGAAAAGGTTGTAAATATTGATCTTAACTCTAAAGATCCTCAAATTGTTATTGAAGGAATTATAACTGACCAACCGGGATCATATACCATTAAATTAACTAATACTGCGAATTTTGATGAATTAAATAATTTCCCTTCAGTTTCAAGTGCCTCAGTTATAATAAGTGATAATGCAGGTAATTCAGAAACACTTACTGAAACCTCTGCTGGCATTTATACAACTTCAACAATACAAGGAACCATAGGTAGAACTTATACTCTTAAAGTAACGGCAAATGGTAAAGAATATTCAGCAGTTTCAAAAATGCCATCTTCGGTAAATATTGATACACTTAATATTGTTACCGAACAGTCACCCAGAGGAAGTAGTAAAACAATTTACGTTAATTTTGTAGATCCTATTGGAACTGATAATTATTACCGATTCATAAAAATAATAAATGGCGTTACTCAAAAATCGATTTATGTAGAAGATGATCTTTTAAAAGATGGAGAAGCTATAAATCAGCCATTATTTGCACGTGGGCAAGACGAAACTAAACTTAAACCTGGTTATACTGTAACTATTGAATTACAATCTATAGACAAAGATGTTTATGATTATTTTAGAACACTTCTTCAATTAAGTAGTAGTGGATTAATAAATCAATCAGCATCACCTGCAAATCCTTTATCAAATATAAGCAATGGAGCACTTGGATATTTTAATGCTTGTGCAGTAACTTCTAAAACTATTATAGTTCAATAAAGATTACCTTAATTTGAATGAATTCAGAGATACATTAATGTTGAGAAAGGTCGGATTTTAATAGTCCTGCTTCTGTGAAACTCTCACCAAATGTCATACACATTGTTTAATAAATTAATTATCTCAATTCGAAAGGGCTATTAAGAGTTTTGAAGGTATTGGCATGAAGAACATATAATGTTTAATCTCTCATTGTTCGAGAGTTTAAATGTTTATTATTTTCAAAAACATAAACTTTTTTATTTAAATAACTTCTATTATTCCATAGTGAATTTACTTGGTTATGTTTTTTTGAGTTATATTTTGTATTTTTGATTTTTATGAAATAAAGCATGTTAGATAAAAAAAGCTTATCAGAAAGAGATATTTGTACTAAGTTTATTACCCCTGCGGTTGAAAAAGCCGGATGGAATAAATTATCTCAATTATTAGAAGAAGTTTCTTTTACTGATGGTAAAATCTATGTTCGTGGTAAACTTACAGCTAGAGGTGAAAGAAAACGTGCTGATTACATTTTATATTACAAGCCCAATATTCCGGTTGCAATAATTGAAGCAAAAGATAATAAGCATTCAGTAAGAGCCGGAATTCAACAGGCATTGGATTATGCTAAAATACTTGACATTCCTTGTGTATTCAGTAGCAATGGTGATGGTTTTCTATTTCATGATAGGACTGCTACAGATTCAAATATCGAAACCGAATTAAATATTGATAGTTTTCCAACACCAGAGCAACTTTGGGAGAAATACAAAAAATATAAAGGGATTGTAACAAATGAAGCTGAAAAAATCGCAGCTCAGGATTATTATTTTGATGGAAGTGGAAGAAAACCCAGATATTATCAGCAAATTGCCATAAATAGAACGGTTGAAGCAATTGCAAGTGGACAAAATAGAATCTTACTGGTAATGGCTACCGGAACCGGAAAAACATATACTGCGTTTCAGATAATTCACAGACTTTGGAAAAGCGGAGCTAAAAAACGCATTTTGTTTTTAGCTGATAGAAACGCATTGATTGACCAAACTAAACGTGGAGACTTCAAGTATTTTAAAGATAAAATGACTGTGGTAAAACACAGGCAGATTGATAAAAGCTATGAAATTTACCTCGCATTATATCAGGGTTTATCTGGGCCGGAAGATGAAGCAAATGTTTATAAGCAATTCACACCGGACTTTTTTGATTTAATTGTTATAGATGAGTGCCACAGGGGAAGTGCAAAAGATGATAGTGCCTGGAGAGAAATCTTAACATATTTCAAAAATGCTACGCATATTGGTTTGACTGCAACTCCAAGAGAAACTAAAGAGACAAGTAATACCGAATATTTTGGTGACCCAGTTTACACTTATTCATTAAAACAAGGTATTGATGATGGTTTCCTTGCTCCTTACAGAGTGATTAGAATTGCTTTGAATGTTGATGCAGAAGGATGGCGACCGGAACAGGGAAAAACAGATAAGGATGGTAATATTATTGAAGACCGTATATATAACCGTAAAGATTTTGATCGTAGTTTGGTAATTGATGAAAGAACCGAAACAGTTGCGAAAAAAGTAACTGAATTTTTAAAAGGTTATGACAGGTTTGCAAAAACTATCATCTTTTGTGTTGATATAGATCATGCCGAACGAATGAGAACTGCTATTTCCAAACATAATGCAGATTTAGTTGCTGAAAACTATAAATATGTAATGCAAATTACTGGTGATAATGACGAAGGCAAAAGAGAACTTGACAATTTTACCAGTCCCGAAGAGAAATATCCGGTTATTGCAACAACTTCTGAATTAATGACCACCGGTATTGATGCCCAAACATGCAAAGTAATTGTCTTGGATGCAAATATTAATTCCATGACTAAATTCAAGCAGATTATAGGTCGTGGTACAAGAATTAATGAAGAATTTGGAAAAATGTATTTTACCATTTTGGATTTTAGAAATGCTACGGATTTGTTTGCAGATAAAGATTTCGATGGTGATCCAATACGAGTAAAACCGGTTTCGGAAAAAGAAGATTTATCATTAGTCGTTATAGAGGAAGAAGAAAACACAATAAAAGTTTTAGATGAAGTTACCGGAGAAGAAATACAGTTTGAAAAAGTAAAAATACGTTATCCTGATGGCTCACAATTATCAGGTAATTGGGTTACAAACGAGCCAAAACAACCCAGAGAAAAAATTTATGTGAACGGTGTTGATGTTACAGTTTTGGTTAGTCGTGAAATGTATTTCGATCAGCATGGAAAACCTATAACAACAAACCTTAAAGACCACACTAAAGAAATTATAAAAGCAAAATTTGCTTCGTTAAATGATTTCTTGAACAAATGGAATGAAACAGATCGCAAAGAAGTTATAATAGAAGAGTTGCAACAACAAGGTGTTTTAGTTGAAGCATTATATGAAGCAGTAAATAAAAAAGTAGATTTATTTGATTTGATTTGCCATGTAGCTTTTGATCAACCACCATTGACAAGAAAAGAACGTGCTAACAATGTGAAAAAGCGAGACTATTTTACTAAATATGGTGAGCAATCTCGTAAAGTTTTAGAAGCTTTGCTTGATAAATATGCCGATGAAGGCATAGATAATATTGAGAGTATTGAAGTCTTACGTGTAAAACCATTTGATGAATTTGGTTCGCCAGTTGAAATTATTAACGAGTTTGGAAGTAAAGAAAAATATTTGTTGGCTGTAAAAGAATTAGAAAACGAATTATATAAAACTGCATAATAATTATACTATTAAGTATTATACCTTTTGGTATAATTGGCAAAAAAAAATAGAAACGAAATAGAAAATTTGATTTATTTACACTATGTATTATTAAATCAATTAATTAAATCGCTAAAGAAATAAAAAAGAAAATGAGCAACATAGGTGGAATAATAAAGAGTATCCAAAATATAATGTGGCAGGATACAGGACTGAATGGCGATGCACAGCGTATTGAACAATTGGGATGGATGCTTTTCTTGAAAATATTTTCTGATAAGGATAAAGAATTAGAATTGTTGGACGATAAATACAAATCTCCTATTCCTGATAAATACCATTGGGTAAAAGAGAAAGGTAACTGGGCAGGTGATGATGAAGGAATGACAGGTGATGAGCTTTTAGAATTTGTAGATAGGCAACTGTTCCCTGCTTTGCGAAATCTGGATTTAAGCACTGGCAACCAACGTGCAGTTATTGTTCGTGAAGTTTTTGAAGGCAATAATAACTACATGAAAAGCGGTATTAACATCCGCAAAGTATTGAATAAACTTAACGAAATTGATTTTAATATTGCCAAAGACCGCCATGCTTTTGGTGAGTTGTACGAAACCATTTTAAAAGAATTGCAAAGTGCAGGTAAAAGTGGCGAATTTTACACACCCAGAGCAATAACACAATTCATAACAGATATTATTGACCCGAAATTAGGTGAGAAAATACTTGATCCTGCATGTGGAACCGGTGGTTATTTAACTTGTGCCATTGAGCATTTAAAAACACAAGCTAAAAATGTAGAGGACAGAAAAAGCATTGAACAAAATATTATTGGTTGGGAATACAAACCTTTACCTTATTTATTAGCAACAACCAACTTAATATTGCACGATATTGAAGTACCCAATATTACTTTTCGTGATTCATTAGACCAACCTTTAAGCAATTTTACAGAAAAACACCGTGTAAATGTTATTCTTGCAAACCCTCCATTTGGTGGTATTGTAGCCAATAACAATGAAACCAATTTTCCCCAAACATTTCGCACAAAAGAAAGTGCCGACTTGTTTTTAATATTGATGATACACTTGCTAAAACAAGGTGGAAGAGCAGGTATTGTTTTACCAGATGGTAGTTTAACAGGTGAGGGTGTTAAACAACGTGTAAGGCAAAAACTATTAGAAGAATGTAATTTACATACTATTATTCGCTTACCAAATTCAGTTTTCCAACCTTATGCAACTGTAGCGACAAATCTATTGTTTTTTGAAAAAGGAAAAGCTACAAAAGATATTTGGTATTACGAACATCGCTTACCAGATGGTGCAAAAGCTTATAACAAAACAAAACCTATACAGGCAAAAGAATTTGATCCAATAAAAAAATGGTGGAATAAAAGGGTTGAAAGTGATCTCTGTTGGAAGGTAAATATCAAAACAATTATTGAAAGAGGTTATGATTTAGATATAAAAAATCCTACAAAAAGAGAGGAAGAACAAGAATATGGCAGTGCCGATTTAGTAAAAATGCTTGAACAATCATTTGCTAAAAGTAACCAACTATTAAACCATATTAAAGAAGCGGTAAAATGAGTTGGAAGAAGGTGAAATTAGGTGATATTTGTACAATTAAGAAAGGTGCAGTTGGCATTCAGAAGGCTATTCCAGGTGAATATCCTATGGTTGTTACCGGTGAAGAAAGAAAATCGCATAATGAATTTCAATTTGATGATGAAGCGGTACTTATTCCTTTAGTTTCAGGAACAGGGCATGGGCATGCAAGTATAAAAAGAATACATTTTCAGAAAGGGAAATTTGCATTAGGTTCTATTCTTTGTGCCGTAATTCCAAAAAACAAAGAACAAGTAAGTGCAGAATATCTTTATCGTTTTCTTGATTTAAACAAAGAAGATGAATTAGTAGCAAGAATGAAAGGTATGGCAAATGTTACTTTACCTATAAAAGAAATTGCCCAAATAGAAATACCGTTACCTACATTAAAAGAGCAAAAAGAGTTTGTTGAAAAATATAAAGATTTAGAAATTAAAAGCGATTTGCTTTCAACCGAAGTTAATCACCAACTCTCCTTAGTATATAAACTTCGCAAGCAATTATTACTAGACGCAATACAAGGCAATTTAGTAGAACAAAATGCAAAAGAAGAGCCTGCAAGCGAATTGCTTAAAAGAATTAAAGCTGAAATAATCAAATTAATAAAAGAAGGAAAACTAAAAAAAGAAACAGAATTACCACCAATTAAACTAGAAGAAATTCCTTTTGAAATTCCTGAAAATTGGGTTTGGTGTAGAATAGGAGATATATCACAGCATAATTCTGGTAAAACTTTGGATAGTGGCAGAAATAAAGGGCAATCAAGAGAATGTATTACTACTTCAAATTTATACTGGGGATATTTTGAACTTGATAATTTAAAACAAATATTAATTGAAGAAAGTGAATTAGAAAGGTGTACTGCAATCAAAGGAGATTTATTGATTTGTGAAGGAGGTGAAGCTGGACGTTCTGCAATTTGGAACTCCGATTCAGTAATTTGTTTCCAAAATCATATTCATAGAGTAAGACTATATGGTAAGATTAGCTCAAATTGTATTTACTGGTATTTTCTTTATTTGAATCTAAGTGGGGAAATAAATAAGTATAGAAAAGGAATGGGTATAAGTAATTTATCTGGCAAGTCATTATCATCTATTCCTATTCCCCTTCCACCGCTATCAGAACAACACCGCATCGTTCAAAAATTAGAACAACTTATGCAAACTTGTAATGAGTTAGAAGAAAGCATAAAACAAAGTGCATTGCAAAACGAAAAATTGTTGCAGCAGGTGTTAAGGGAGTCTTTAAAGAAAGAGGAGGTGGTAAATGTTGTATAATGTTTATTATAGTAAACAAGTTAACGGAATTGGTAATTACCTCCTTGGAATGAGTATGGAAAATCTCGAAAATTTCATTGACTATTATAACAATGGAGTTGGTGAATTTTTATTCAAAGGCAAAACCTATAATACAAATAACCTCAAGGTTGTTAACGTATATGATTGTTCTAAATTTGATTTTGAAAAGGCAAATGCTATAGAAGAGTTAGAACATCGAATGAAATTAAACGATTTTTGGAAAACCGGAGAAACGTTAAAAGAATATGGTAAAGATCTAACTGAAGAATATATTAAAGGTGTTTGGGGATTTAGGAAAAATGTAAATCCGGTTGAAAATAAGCCATTAATAAAAAATAAAAAAGCACAACAGGAACTCTTTATAAGTTATTCCGACTTTGATAAAGATAAAGTTCATTTAATTGTAAATGAACTTGAAGGTAATTTCAATTTTAAGCCAATTGTTATTGCGTCAAATAGAGAGGCTCTAAAGCCATTAGCAGCAAAAGTTGCAGAAGGCATTATTCAAGCTGATATTATTATTCCAATACTTACAGAAAAATCAGTTTCCACCCAATGGATTAATCAAGAAATAGGCTATGCCACTGCATTAAATAAAAAAATAATGCCTATAGTGGAAAGAGATATTATTGATAAGTTAAAAGGATTTATTCATAAACAAATTGACTTACCATATAATTATAGCTCGAACTTAAATAAGTCAATAGAAAACGAGGAATTTATAGGGCAATTTAGGGATTTATTATTCGATTTAGGGAATAAAAATTTACCAATAAAACTTAATGAAGTTGTTGTAATAAAGTCTGAATTAGAAAAGAAAATTGAAATATTAGATGGTGTAGAGGCGAAAATAAAATTTAATAAAGAGAAAAATGCCTTTTTAAATTCTCCATTGGGATTAGATTCTGCAAAAGAAGAAATGGCTAAAATGTTTACGGATATTTTGGAGAAAGCTAAAGTGCTTGACACGAAAAGACTGGGTTCGGGATATGAAAGAAACGATTATAATCCAGTATTTGTGTTTAGGTGTTTTGGTTTAAGTTTTAGCCTTATTTGGTTTCAAAAATATGAAGAAACATGTGAAGGGTCATTTTTAAATATTAATAAATGGAATGGGACATATTATTATAATAACGAATATGTATCAATAGAGAAAGAAGATCCAATTAGTATTGCAAATATCAATTACGTTTTTGACCGAAACGTAAACAATGAACTTTGTTGGTTTAATCAAAAAGATAAAAATCAGTACACTTCTATTCAGATTGTTGATGATTGTCTTAGTTGGTTAATAGAAGAAATAGCAAAAAAAAGATTAGAGCATAATTGATCATGAAATTAAGTACTTTAACTGTGTGAAATTGTGAGAAATAAAAATATTTATATTAAAAATTTATAAAAGTATAGTTATAACTAAACTATTATGTCTAAATTTGCGTTAAATGAAATAAAAGAGATTCAGGGAAAGATTAAAGTTTTCAAGCTATCTATTAATGATAAGTGCGAATTTGATGAGTTTGAAGAATTAATTAAAAAAGAAGGGAACTTGAATACAGAGTTATATACCATACAAGCAAGATTGCAGGAAATGGCTGATTTAAAATCTTTACCATTTACAAAATTTAAAGATATTACACCTAAGAAGGAAATAAATAAGGAATATGAAATAAAAACAGCGAATTTAAGAGTTTATCTTTTTCACGATAAAACGTCCGGAAGGATTATTGTTTGTGCAGGAAAAAAAGGAACTCAACCAAAAGATATTAAGCATTTCAGAAAAATAAAGAAAGAATATTTTAACAACTAAAGCAATGTTAAAAAGAGAAGAATTACTTAAAACACCTGAATACTGGTTTGAAACAATTCAGAACGAAATTTTCAGACAGGTTTCTGAATATTTAGAAAGTAATGAAGAAATGAATCAAACCAAACTTGCAGAAAAGTTAGGTGTAACTAAAGGCTACGTTTCACAGGTAATGAATGGTAATTTCAATTATACCTTAAAAAAACTAATTGAACTTTCATTAGCTGTAAACAAAGCACCAGTAATTGCATTTCAGGACTTGAATGAATTTGTAAGAGAAGATCAAATTCATAGATTTAATATGCAATATGGTCTTATGTCAGGTTTATCTTATATGAAGGGTAGTACCGAAATAAAAGAAAGAACTGCTTCAACAAAATTTATTCTTCCATATAACAAATTTTCAGTTTCCGCTTCATAAAAATAAAAAAATGAAACCTAAAGAAATACTGGTAGGAATAACAAAGATTAAAGATGTTGAATTTTTTATTGATGAACAGGTTGATTTAAATGATTCGACACAGATTACTCTTGGTTTTGAGTTGAAAACAAATATTAACCCTATTGAAAATACTGTAGAACTACTTTTAGCTGCAATATATTCACTTCAGAGTGAAAATAAAGTTATAATGAAAATAAGAACATCAAATATTTTCCTTATCCCTGAATTAGCTACTTTAAAAAAAGAGGAGAATGTGTTTGATATTCCCGATGATATTTTAACAACGATGTTAAGTTTATCAATTACTCATACTCGAGCTCTTTTAGCAAAGAATGCAGTTGGTACTAAGTTCGCAGACCTTATTTTGCCTATTGTTAATCCAACTGATATGTTTAAACAATTATTTGCAAAGAAATAACATTACTAATTGTTATTTTAATAAACAAAATAATGGAACGAATGAGTAAAATAGCAATTACGATTGGAATAATTACATTTCTTATAATTTTGGTAGTATTATATTTAGTAATAGAAAACATTATTGAATGTTATGGATTTCAAGATGGTTATACGTTTTCAGGTATTCTTAATGGTGGTACAGCTCCAATTTTAGGTTTATTGAGTTGTTTTTTACTTTTTATTTCATTTTATATTCAATATCAGGCGAATCAAATTCAAAGAAAGGAACTTAAATATGATAGGTTCAATAATCAAGTCTCAAATGAATTATCTGAAATCAAAAGACAGTATGATTTTAATATTAAATATGACGGTCTTAATGCTACTGAAGCTATAGATGCATATTTATATAAAGTTTCACTATTTCATACTCATTATGAAGAAAGAACACATGATTTTGTCGAATTAAGTGATTTATATATAGAGTCTGAGAATTTAGATAAAATACAATTAAACTATTATATAAAAGAGTTAACTCAAACAGTTATAAATCTATATTATTTCATCAATAATAATAAGGATTTTGATATTGAAACAAATAAGAGATTGAATAGAATGTTACTTTTGTTATGGTTGAGTAGGTTTGAAAAGGTAAATCACGTATTAGTTTATGAATTATTTAAGAGAAGAGCAATTAATCCTCAATATTTTCCATACGTGCAAGGAGTTTTAAAAGATTTTGATAAAATGTCTGAATTATTCACTCCATTAAAGGATGAACTTTTGATATAATTTTTGAGAAATAGCTGTTTTTCCCAGTTGATTTTTATATTTTGTACATCAACTGTACACCAAAACAACCAAATATTAACCAAAAAACACTCAGAATTTTATATTTAGTGCCTGAAAAATTGAGTTTTGAACATTAATTTTATTCAAAAAATACTCATATAAGAAAAAGGCTGGCAAAAAAGCCAACCTAAGTCTATTTAATTATAAGATATTATGTTTTTTTTTAAGAAATACAGGTTCTATCAAAAGAATACTTCTCTCTGATTTTATTCATATCAAAACCTACCTTTTTATCAAGCAACTTTGCATAATTCTGTGTCATACTAATAGAGCTATGCCCAAGCATTTTCGATACACTTTCTATAGGAATATCATTATTTAATGTGACCGTTGTTGCGAAAGTATGCCTGGCTACATGACAAGTAATGTTCTTTGTTATTCCACAAATATCTGCAATCTCTTTCAAATAAGCGTTCAATTTCTGATTTGAGAGCACAGGCAAAAGCACATTATGCTTTAAGCAATAATCGTGATTTTTATATTTGTCTAAAATATTTCTAACAATTGGAAGTATTGGTACATGTGATAACATATCCGTTTTTTGTCTTCTTGCATGAATCCATTCTTGCCCGTTTTCTTCCTTTACAAGGTTATCTATTGTTAAAAGTTTTAAATCAGAATATGCATAACCGGTAAAACATGCAAAAAGAAAAACATCTGCCACTTGTTGCAGTCTTTCAAATTTAAAATTCTTTCCGTTTATTGTATTAAGTTCTTCTTCCGAAAGAAATTCTGTATTCACTGTCTTTAACTTCAGTTTAATGTAAACAAATGGATCTTGCTTTATCCACCCATTTGCAAAACAAAGTTTAACGATTTTTCTTATATTTCTTAAATATCTAACAGTTGTATTGTGACTACAGCTACGTTGAATTTTTAAATACATTTCAAAACCAGTAATAAAATATGGGTCGATTCTGCCTAATGGTAAATCCTTTGTATTATATTTCAAATTTATATAATTCCGCAAATGCGAAACGCATGTTTGGTATCGCTGATGTGTGGCTGGTGCAAAATCTCTTCCAATAAGTTTTTTAACAAGTGTATTATGTTCTTCAAAAATCGCAATAAATTTTTTCTCTTCAGGTTGTATTCCCAGAATTGCATTTTTTAATCCAACGGCTGTAATTTCATATCCTTTTTTATTCATGAAATTGAAATGATATTTGATTTGTTCACTAAGTTTGAGAATTTCACCGTTAATTTCTTTTGCTAATTCAGAATTTCCGATTATTTCTTTCGTTTTGACATCCCAAAGATCCGGTTTTACAGATTTTAAAATTCCAAAGTCGACTTTTTGCCAACCAATTCTAATTTTCACATGGATGGGAGCTTCTCCATTTTTTAAAAGTTTTGTTCTCTTGATATAAAACAAGAAATTCAATTTAGGTTTTGTACTCATTTCACATAATTATTTAAGTTAATACTAAAAACCGCAGCTTTTGCTGCTTGAACAATTATGCAAAACATTATTTTGAGAATGGACACTTGATAATTTCATTTCAAAAAATTGAAACTTAGCCTCAATTGAACATTGAATTTTAGAAACTGTACATCAAAACATCCGTTTTATGACCAAAAAACACTCAGAATTTTATGTTTTGTACATGAAAATTGGAGTTTCGCACATAAAAATCACTCAAAAAATATCCAAAATAGAAAAATGGCTGGCTAAAATGCCAGCCTAGATGTAATTTGTTATATTTTTAATTGAAATGGTGGTTTTTGTTCTTCTGTAGTCTCATTTTTCTTTTTTTCTACTTCAGTATGTTGTTCTGTAAAGGAAATTAATTTCTCGGCAATTATTTTTTTGCCTTGTTCGTCCATTTGATTAATCATATTAACCAATCCATCCATTTCTTTTGGCAGTTTTGGCTTGTTATCTTTTTTGGAAAGTAGATATGCTCCTAATAATGTAAAGCCACCAATAATTAAGGGTAAATTGTCTTTTATATGATCCCAAATGGATTTTGTTTCTTCTTTGTTATTTTTTTCAATAGTTCGTAACAACTTACTTCTATCGTAAGCTTGATCCTTTTCAAGTTGTTTAATCTTTTCATCTTTATGCTTTAATTCTGCATGTAGGAATTTGTTGTCTACCAATGTTTCTGAACCTGCAAGGGCATTTTGATAAACCTTCTCTCTTTCATCAAGTACCTTATTTCTCATATCCATAACTTCCATTCTTTCCTGGTAAATTATTTTCTCAAGTTCTTTTGATTTTCTTTCACGCTCTTTCAATGAATTGTCCCATTTTGCAAGCTTTTCTTCCCAGTTTTTAAGCTGTTTTTCAAGTTTGGAATCGGTTTTATTTGTAGCTACTGAATTGTGTGCACTTTCATGTACATTAAAATGTTCATGTACATTGTTGTCTAGTTTTTCGTTGCAAAAGTCAAGAATAATAGATGCAAGTGAAGGTTTTTTACCTGTGTTAGGTGTGCGATACTCCTGTTCTTCCTGCAATTTATCATATAAATGCTGCGGAACTTCAAGTCGGATTCCAGTTGTTTTTGTCATTTGTTTATATTTTTTATAGTTAAAAACACTTTTGATTTATAAAATGAATTATACTCTGAAAAACCCACCTACTATGACTACTACATAACTACAAATAACAATATAATAGTAAGGTAGTAACCTTGTAGTAAAGAATATTTTTAACCTTACTACATAGAAAGTATTAATAAGTAAATATTTGCAGAGATGTAGTAATGTAGTCATGGTAAAAATGAGATTTTAGAAAGTATGGTTAAATTTTGTATAGTATCCTTTTACCGGATATTTTTCTGTCCGTTTTGAGATTCGAATAAAGCCAAGAATTTTTAAACCTTTTCCTATGTTATTAAGATTAAGTTTTACTCCCGGATATTTTTCTCCAATGTAAGTTAAGAAATCTGTAGCCTGATAAAATACATCATTGTCATCTTTTGTTCCAGGTAGGAAATGTTTTTGAAGAAATTCTATTTCAGGAGTGGTAATTTGATATTGTTGATTCGCTTCGTCATTTACCTTTATCTCATCAGCTGTAAGCTCGTATTTGAAGCCTTGCTTGTAAAGAGTATATGCTTGTCTCCAAATATCATCAACACTCAAATCTTTTTTATAATCCCAGTTTATTCTGCCTGTTAATTCAAAACAAAGCCAACGGACACTTCCGGTTTCATCTGTAAGAAATTCTGCTTTATTGGTTGATCCAAAGAAACTGGCACGTCTTGAAGCTGAAGTAGGACTTTTGTCGTAAGGTCTACGGATTTTAATTGTCTCTTTACTGAACATACTTTTCAAACTATTAATTTCTGCCCTTGATAATGTTGCCAACTCATCCATATTAATTATAAAATTTTCACAAAGTGCAATCAAACTATCTTTGTCAGTTGATATATTTTCTGCCATGTATTGTTGTAATATGTTAGGACAAAGCCAACGAATAAAGGTTGACTTACCGCTGTTTTGTTCTT
>JACREQ010000048.1 GCA_016218155.1 Bacteroidia bacterium | reverse complement strand
TATAAGTGAAACAGAATCCGCTCCTTCGTCTTCTGCTACTTTAGCAATCTCAGCAATATTCGTAACATTAGGCGAAAGTTTTACCATTAATGATCCTGGATAAACTTTTCTTACTGCAGAAATCACGCTTTTTGCACCGGGACATGATGTTCCAAAAGCCATCCCACCTTCTTTTACATTTGGACAGCTAATATTTAATTCAATTGCCGGAATTTTATCTAAAGAAGAAAGCTTTTCGGCAGTTGCAACATAATCTTCAACAATAGAACCAGACACATTAACTATTATTGCAGAATCGTAATGTTTTATTCTTGGATAAATATGTTCAATAAAATAGTCAACTCCTTTATTTTGTAGACCAACAGCATTAAGCATACCCGAAGGTGTTTCTGCCATTCGCGGATAAGCATTTCCTTCACGATGATGAAGTGTTGTGCCTTTTACTATAATTCCACCTAATCTATTAAGATCAATAAAATCGGCAAATTCTTCGCCATAGCCAAATGTTCCTGATGCAGTAAGAACAGGGTTTTTAAGTTCCAGTCTGCCAATATTAACTTTTAAATCTGCCATTTTAAATTCTGAATATTAAATACAGGTCCTTCAGTACAAACACATTTATTTCCTTCATTGGTTTCTGTAACACAACACAAACAAGCACCAATTCCACAAGCCATCATATTTTCTAAACTTACTTCACAATCAACCCCAGCCTCATTAGCCCTTTTAGCAATAGCTTTCATCATTACTTCCGGGCCACAGGTATAAATTCTTTTATATTGTTTCAAATTATCAAACACCGGATGATTTACAACATATCCTTTTGATCCTTCACTGCCGTCCTCAGTTGTTATTAACACTTCACCGTATTGTTTATATTTATCAACTTCAATTAACTGAGAGGCTCTTCTTACACCTATTAATGTAGAAACTTTTACACCTTGTTTTTTTAAATGTCTTGCAAGGTAAAGTAATGGTGCTATTCCACAACCACCACCTATTAATAATGCATGTTCATTTTTATTTATTAGTTCAAAACCCTTTCCAAGTGGAAATATTACATTTAATGTTTTACCAACCTCAATATTTGCAAGATGTTTTGTTCCTTTTCCAACAATTTGAACTAAAAAACTAATAATATTTTTGTTGTAATCAACATCATGCACAGAAAGTGGTCGACGTAAAAAAGTATTTTCTGATCCTGTTATTTCAACCTCTGCAAATTGTCCCGGTAAAACTTCAGGCAATTGTTGATTTGATGACAATTCCAGTAAATAATATTCTTCTGAAAGAATCTGTTTATTAACTACTTGTAAATCCTGAATATATTTCTTCATTATAGTAATTTTCGGTAAAAAATGAACGAGAGCAAAGATAAAAGAAATATATAGATTCTTAATTTAAGATGAAAAATAGATATTGTAGTGTTAATAAATTAATGGAGTTTTAAAATATTAAATGAAAATGCTAATTGTATGAAAAGTCATCCTTCGAGAGCCTCAGAATGACAAAAAAAAACTATGTCACTTTGAGCGTAGTCGAAGGGTGACTATTTATTAATTGGAAGGTGAGTAAGTTTCAAATGTTCCATCATTATAAATAATAAACATTCTATCGACTGCTTTTATTTTTACTGGATTATTGATTTTAGGCTCAGTTGAAAAATTAGAATTATCTATTTTATTATCAACCTTTTGTTCCACTTTTATAGGCTCAATAACCTCTTCAGGTTTCAATATTTTAGAATTCACAGGAGTTTCTACAAATCCTTGGTCAAATAAAGTAGGAATTCCTTTTCCGGGTCGATACATTTCTCCTTTTCCTAAAATTAACCAATCGGGATTTATTTTATCAAAACGATTTAAAATTTTTTGTATAAGCTCAAGACTCGGATTATTTCTTCCGGCAATGATATGAGAAATACTTGAACGTTGTACTCCGATCTCATCAGCAAACTTTGACGATGAAATATTTTCTGCCTTCAAAAATTTCGCAATTCTATCTTTCATTTTTTAGTCGTTTTTTCGAGTTACAAATGTAATATTAATATTATTCACATTTGTAACTTTTATGGTATTTACAAATGTAATTACTATGATTTCTTATATTAATTGTAAATTATACTAAGTATTGAAAATTAGCATGTTTAATCAATCAGTTTATTTAAATCTATGATTTATATAAATTACATAATATACTGATAATAAAAACTAAATAGATTATTCAATACTCAATTATAGTGTATTACATCTGATTAAATACAATTGTAACACTTTATCTTAACTATTAGTTTATATAAATGTATTCTATATATTGATTATATGATTATTATACATAATATATATTTGATAATAAAAGGAACTGAAAACCTGTTTAACATTGTAATTTATTATTGTGAAAATAATGTAAATTCTTCTGATTACATTTGTAATTTCATTGATTTATTACAAATGTAACTAGTGTATTTATTTACAAATGCAAATTGAATGAAAAAATATTTTGAATGGTAAAATTGCACCAGAACGACAAAATCAACTCAAGCTATACCAAAGTTCATTTTTTATTTTGCTCCTCTCCTATGCTCTTAAAAGTTTAAATTTTGATATCTTTAAATTATTTTAGAAAAAATATTTATTTAGCATACAGGTCTCGATACAATCCGCCAAATTTTAAAACTAAATAATTATTCCTTTTATTACAGGCGAATTATTCGACCTATCAAATGGGTTTTGTGCGTTTAGCTTTATCGAGTGCTCCGCTTGCGGAGTTATCGAGATGTGTGAAAGCATAATTATAGATTAATGTACATTATAATTATATAAATATTGAAAAATAAGAAACAGTTATTTAATTTTACAAAAAACAGATTTATGCAATCAATAAAAAGTATTTTCAGAATCGGACATGGTCCATCAAGTAGCCATACCATGGGACCACTTAGAGCTGCAAAAATCTTTAAAGAAAAGAATATTAATTGCAATTCGTATAAGGTAACATTGTATGGGAGTCTTGCTGCTACTGGTAAAGGTCATTTTACAGATGCAGCAATTATTAATGAATTTAAACCTATTCCAACAGAAATTATTTGGAAACCAAAAGAGTTTTTGCCTGAACATCCTAATGGATTAACCTTTGAAGCTATTGATAATAATGGAAACACAGCAGATTCATGGACAACTTTCAGTATTGGTGGTGGAGCATTATGGGAAGATAACTTAAATTCTCCTACTCAAATTTATCCACACAAGAACATGCATGAAATTTTGCATTACTTAAATAGTACAGGAAAAACTTATTGGGAATATGTAGAAGAATTTGAAGGCCCTGAGATTTGGATATATCTTACAGAAGTATGGGAAGCAATGAAAAATTCTATTCATAACGGGTTAGAAAACGATGGAGTTATACCTGGATCCCTTCACCTGTCGAGGAAAGCTGCGCTTTATTTTACCCGTTCGCAAGGTTTTACTGGAAGCTTAAAACGTAAAACTTTACTTTTCTCATATGCTTTAGCTGTTTCTGAAGAAAATGCTTCATGTGGAAAAGTTGTTACAGCCCCTACCTGCGGATCATGTGGAGTGTTACCAGCTGTACTATATCATATTTCTAAAGATTATGAAATGCCGGATAGTAAAATATTAAAGGCGTTGGCTACAGCAGGAATATTTGGGAACGTTATTAAAACAAATGGCTCAATATCCGGAGCAGAAGTTGGCTGTCAGGGCGAAATTGGCTCTGCATGTGCAATGGCAGCTGCTGCAGCGACAAAATTATTTGGAGGAACACCACCTCAAATTGAATATGCTGCTGAAATCGGTTTAGAACATCACCTTGGTTTAACCTGCGATCCTATTGGTGGTTTTGTACAAATTCCTTGCATTGAGCGTAATGCTTTTGCAGCTACCCGTGCACTTGATGCTTCAGCATTTGCAATACTTTCAGACGGGCATCACTATATAAGTTTTGATAAAGTAATAGAAACAATGTTGCAAACCGGACACGATTTACCAAGCCTTTATAAAGAAACATCAATTGGTGGATTGGCTGCTATTGTTAAGGAAAGTGATGATGAATAATTTTTTTTACTTTTACGTACAACTTCAATTATTGTAAATAAATCATTATAAAATTGTAAAAAACAAATAGAATAAAATAAATTAAGTTTAAAAAGTATTTGTAAAACAGTTATAAAAATAACAATAACATAGTAAAAATTATTATGAGAAATAGATTGTTCTCGAAACTAAAAATATTTATAATTACACTTTTAAGCATTAATAGTATTACTAATGCTCAAACATCAGATTGGCTAAATTACACCTGCGGAAAAAACATTCGAGCATTAGCAGAACAAGACAGTAATATATGGGTAGGTACTATCGGTGGTGGTTTAATTAAAATTGATAAAAACAACAATACTTCAACTTTTTACAATCATTTAAATTCTGGCATACAAGACAACTCCATATCGTCAATATACATTGATAATAATGAAACTAAGTGGATAGGAACTTTTGGAAGCGGATTAGTAAAATTTAATGGAAACAATTGGACTACTTACAACACGTCAAATTCAGGGTTACCAGATAACTATGTTAACGCTATAACTGCTGACAAAAATGGTCTTTTGTGGATAGGGACTGATAGCGGTTTAGTAACATTTGATGGAACAAATTGGACAACCTACAATACTTTAAATTCAGGATTAAATTATAATTCTATTATCTCAATTGCAATTGACACAATCGGAAATAAATGGATTGGAACTAATTCTGGTGGATTAGCTAAATTTGATGGTATAAATTGGACAACATATAACACTTCTAATTCTAGCTTACCAGATAACGTTATATATTCAATAGCGATTGACGAAAACAATACTAAATGGATTGCGACAAGTGTTGGCGGAATTGCAAAATTAGATGGAACAAACTGGACAATATACAATACCTCAAACTCAGACTTACCAAACAATAATGTTACTTCAATAAAAATAGATATAAATAACTATAAGTGGATTACAACCTTTGGAGGTGGATTGGCTAAATTTGACGGGAATATTTGGAATATATATAATCTCTCTAATTCAAATATTGTGGATAACTACTTATATACTTTATTAATTGATGCAAATGATAAAAAATGGATTGGAACTTCATTAGAAGGTCTAATAAAATTTGATGGTACAAACTGGGAAGTACAAAACACTTCTAGCACCGGTTTACCTAATAACTATATTCGTGAAATAAAAATAGATAACAATGGGAAAAAGTGGATATCGACCGCTTACGACAATTTGGCCGAATTTGATGGAATAAATTGGATAGTGCACGATACCTCTAACTCTGGTTTACCAGATAATTATATACATTCAATAGCCATCGACAATAATAACAATAAATGGTTTGGAACTAGCTATGGTGGCTTAACTAAATTTGATAATATAAATTGGACAACATATAACACTTCATTTTCTGGCTTATTAGCATGGAACATTTCTACAATAACCATTGATATTAGTGATTGCAAATGGGTAGGAACCTGGGGTGAAGGATTATTTAAATTTGATGGAATAACCTGGACTAGATATACAATGTCTAATTCTGGATTACCTGATAATTCAATATATTCAATTGCTATTGACGAAAATGGAACTAAATGGATTGGTACTGGAAATGGAGGTTTGGCAAAATTTGATGGATTAATTTGGACAACATATAACACTCTAAATTCTGGTTTACCCAACAACTACATAACTTCTGTAACAATAGACGCAAATGGCAATAAGTGGATTGGTACAATGAACGGTTTAGCTAAATTTGATGGTTCTATTTGGACAACATACAACACATCAAATTCAAATATCCCCTCAAATTTTATTATGACATTAGCTATAGATTTAAACGGGCATATATGGGTTGGAACCTTACAAGGTGGATTATCAAAATTTGATGGAACAAATTGGGTAGTTTTCAATAAAGAAAATTCAGACATACCTGATAATCACATTTATTCAATTGCAATTGATAATAATAATTCAAAATGGATTGGAACAGGTTTTGGCGGATTGGCTGTATATAATGAAAACGGCCTAGTAATTTCAAGAGAAGATGAAATAATTGAAGAAAACAGTATAAATATTTTCCCTAACCCTACTTCAAATTATATTAATATAAAATCGCCTAAATTTTCTTCTATCAAAATATTAAATATTCAAGGCCAGCTAATGAAAACAATTTATACTAACAACAATAAAACAAATATTGATATTTCTAAATGGAATAAAGGAATTTACTTTGTTAAAATAAGTTCAGAATATGGAATTAAAACTGAAAAAATAATAATAGAATAACCAACATTTACAAAGGATTGGCTGCTATAGTAAGAGAAGAAGATGATAATTAATTTAAATAAAAAAAATGGGTAAATAAGAATATATATTTACCCATTTTCATTTTACAAAAATTTTAGAAAATTATTTCATTACTATTTTTTTTGCTATTCTATTTTCATTTTGAACAATAGATATCATAAAGATTCCGGATTTTAAATTTCCAGATTCAATAGTAAAATAATTACTATTTCCTTCTGAAGGTGTAAAATTCTTATTTACTATCACTCTTCCATTAATATCAAATATTTCAACTGTAAATATTCCAGAATCATAAGTATCTAATGAAAAGCTTATTTTCTGATCATTTACTAAAAGTTCATTTAATATAAAGTCCTTCTTTATATTGCATTTAGAGCTTAAGATTTCAAAGTATTTGTAACTACCGTTTAAATCTGTCTGTTTTAATCTATAGTATGATGCATTATTATTATCGTTTAATTTGTCTTCAACATAATATAACTTTTCTGTATTACTGTTAACTGCACCAGGAACAGTAGTTAAAATATTCCAGTTTTTAGTATCGGTACTCTTTTCTATTGTAAAGAAATCATTATTAATCTCAGAAGCTGTTGTCCAATTTATTAATGAAGTGCTACCAGAACAAGAAATTTTATATGTTGTAAGCTCAACCGGCAATGATATTGATGGTGGTACATTCGGATATGTTTCAAAACTTCCTGTTAAAGTTCCATCGCCATTCTTTATTGACCAGAACTCACTATTACTATTTGTTACTAATATTACTCGCACTCTAATTAAATCACCGTAACAAATATTAACTGTACCAGTTAGGACATGAACAGCAGCGTAATCACTAGCATTAAGTATAGTATCAGTAATCCAAACACCTAAATTAAGTTGATATTGGATATAAACATGATCATCAACATCTCCATTTCCACTTTGGTTTATTTTAAATTGATATATAACATCCATACAACCAGCTGTTTCTTTTCTAAAATATGGTGTGTATAAAATGCAAGAATCGCTTCTTACAGCCCATTGTGATGGTTTTACAACTCCACAGGAATTATCATAAGTTGAAGTATCTGAAAACTGCAGTGAATAAGAGTTTTGAGATTTTACCTCTGATAAACTCATTGATAAGAATAGAGTTATGAATATTGACAAATAAGTAGGTATACTTAACAGCCAATTTTGTTTTCTGTTTAAAAAGTATATTTGATTCATAAGTTCATATTTTTATTTAGACTAATTCTAAACAAAGATATGTTATTAAAACTCATTTGTCAAGTAAAAAATAAATAATTTTAAAGAAATTGAATTATCTATCTATTATTATGTGGATTATATTTATAATAATTATAAATAACAGCAAATAATAATTGTTAAAAATTAAATTTTAGAAATAATACTATCCATACAGCTCAAATTCGGATGCATCAATAATTTTAACATTATAATAATTACCTACTTTAAGATTCTTTCGTGTTACAATTACTTCGTTATCAATTTCAGGTGAATCAAACTGAGTACGTCCAGTATAATGATCAGTTTCTTTTGTGTCAATCAAAACTTCATGTTCACTACCAATCTTAAATTTATTAAGTTCAAGTGAAATAACTTGTTGTATCTGCATTATTTCTGAAACTCTAGCATTTTTGAGTTTTTTAGAAATAGTATCTTTCATTTTGAGAAATGAATGGGTTCCTTCTTCGTGAGAATAAGGAAATACACCTAATCTATCGAATTTAAAATCTTTTACAAATTGCTTTAGTTCCTCAAAATCTTTTTGAGTTTCACCAGGATGACCTACTAATAAAGTTGTACGAATTGCAATATTAGGTATATTGTTACGTAATTTCTGTAACAAATCAACTGTTGATTTTCTATCTGCTCCCCTTCGCATTATTTTCAACATTTTATCACTAATATGCTGAATTGGAATATCGACGTACTTGCATACTTTAGGATTATTTGCAATAACATTTATTAATTCAGAATTAAAGTATTTAGGATAAGTATAATGCAATCTTATCCATTTTATTCCTTCTACTTCAGAAAGTACAGTTATAAGCTTTGCCAGTGAAGGTTTTCCGTAAATATCATGACCATAAAAAGTCAGATCCTGTGCAATAAGTATTAACTCTTTTACACCTTGTTTGGCAAGTGATTCTGTTTCCTGTTTTAATGAGTCAATTGTTCTAGACACATACTCACCACGAATTGAAGGTATTGCACAAAACGAGCATTTTCTGTTACAGCCTTCAGAGACTTTTAAATATGCATAATGTGACGGAGTTGTAAGCAACCTGAAGTCACCGTCTTCACTATAAATATTTACTGTTTTTAATATTGCACGTCTTATTTCTTTTTGCTCTTTTACTCCAAAAATAAAATCAACTTCAGGAATTTCTTTTATTAATTCTTCTCTATATCGTTCAGTTAAACACCCAAAAACAATAAGAGTTTTAACATCTCCCTGGTTTTTTAACTTAACACCTTCCATTATAGTATTAACAGATTCCTGTTTTGCGTCAAAAATAAACCCACAAGTATTTATAAGCAAAACATCAGCTTTTTCAACAATCTGGCTATGGCTTAAATTAAAGTTTTCGGGATTAAAACCACCTAAAAGAAATTCTGAATCTACCGAGTTTTTAGCACAACCAAGTGTAACAACAGAAATGGAAATTTTTTTGGACATTAATATATTATCTGATTTTTATACTTTTTGTCATTCTGAGTGAAAGGAAGAATCTATATTCGAACTAGATGCTTCACTGCGTTCAGCATGACAGAAAAGAAGAATTAATTAAAAAGCGATTCAACATATTCCTGTTTATTGAAAATCATCAAGTCATCGAGTTTTTCCCCAACACCAATATATTTTACAGGAATATTAAATTCATGAGAAATACCAATTACAACTCCACCTTTTGCAGTACCGTCAAGTTTTGTAATACACAATGCACTCACTTCTGTTGCTAGTGTAAATTGTTTTGCCTGTTCAAATGCATTTTGTCCGGTAGAGCCATCTAATATCAACAATATTTCATGAGGAGCATCAGGAATTACCTTTTTCATAACATTCTTAATTTTAGTAAGCTCATTCATTAAGTTTATTTTGTTATGAAGTCTGCCTGCTGTATCAATAATAACAACATCTGCATTATTTTTAACTGCAGAAGTAAGTGTATCAAAAGCCACAGAAGCAGGATCGGAACCCATTTGCTGTTTAATTATTGTTACACCAACTCTTTCTGCCCATATAGTTAATTGATCAACTGCAGCAGCTCTGAAAGTATCAGCAGCACCAAGATAAACATTTTTTCCAGCGTTTTTAAAATGGTTGGCAAGTTTGCCTATTGTTGTAGTTTTACCAACGCCATTAACACCAACTACCATAATAACATATGGCTTATGGTCTTTCATGAAATCCAATGAAGAAATTCCTGGATCTTTCATTAGAAGGGCTATCTCCTCTTTAAGAACTGCATTAAGTTCACTGGTATTAATAACTTTATCACGTGCTACACGTTGTTCTATTCTTTCAATAATTTTTAAAGTAGTAGTTACTCCAACATCAGATGAAATAAGAATTTCCTCAAGGTTGTCAAGAACTTCATCATCTACTTTTGATTTACCAATAACAGCACGTGCAAGCTTTTTGAAAACACTTTCTTTGGTTTTCTCCAAACCTTTATCAAGATTCTCTTTTCTATCTTTTGAAAATAAACCAAAAAAAGCCATAAGTTTTAAATTTTCACAAAGTTATTAAAATTTAAGCATATAAAGCAAAACATACAAAACAAAAAAAGCTTTCTTCGTTTTGAAGAAAGCTATATAAGATAATAAATTGATATTACTTTTTACTTAAAAAATCTTTTACCATTTCAGAAGTTACCATATCTTCTTTGAATTCGTAAGCTCCGGTTTTTTGGGATTTTACCATACGAATTACTTTAGTAAAGTCTTTTCCTGTACCACCTTTTTTAAAGGCTGCAACTACTTTCTTTGCCATATTCTAAATGTTATTTAATTTCTTTGTGAAGAGTTACTTTTTTTAAACAAGAATTATATTTCTTTAATTCAAGTCTTTCAGTAGTATTTTTCTTATTTTTTGTAGTAATATATCTTGATACTCCTGGTACTCCACTAGTTTTTTGCTCTGTGCACTCAAGAATAACCTGAACGCGATTTCCTCTTTTTGCCATAATTCAGCTGTTTAATAAGTTTTAATACGACCTTTTGCCTGAGCTTCTTTCAAAGCATTTTTAAGTCCGTTTTTGGTAATGGTTTTAATTCCATTAGCAGAAACTCTTATGCTAACCCAACGGTTTTCTTCTTCTAAAAAGAATCTTTTCTTAAAAAGATTTGGATAGAATTTTCTTTTTGTACGGTTATTTGCATGAGAAACATTGTTTCCTACAATTGTTCTTTTTCCCGTAATTTGACACACACTTGCCATATTCTGATATAATTATTTCAATTTTTCTTTAAAACGGACTGCAAAATACGGTATTTTTATTCAAATAATCAAACATTTTCTTAGTTTTTTAAATGCAGTAAACTAAGACTTTAGTCTATTATTGATTTTCTGAGCATATCCAAAGCTGTTACAGAAGCCCTTAAAATGTTTCTGGCTCGGTCGTTACCAAACGTAAATTTATGTGCAATTGTATTTTTTTCTGAAGCTATCGCAATCCATACAGTTCCAACCGGCTTTTCTGCAGTCCCACCATCGGGACCGGCAATACCTGAAACAGCTATGGCATAATCAGTTTTAAATATTTTCCGAATATTTTCAGACATTTGAAGAACAACATTTTCGCTTACTGCACCATACTTTTCAATATCTGAACTTTTGACTTTTAAAATTTCAGTTTTAATTTCGTTTGAATATGCTACAATAGAACCTTTAAAATACTTTGAACTACCTGAAACTGAAGTCAGCAATTGGGCAATAGTTCCACCTGTACAACTTTCTGCAGTACTAACGGTTTTATTTCTTTCGGTTAATATTTTACCAATTACCTCTTCTAAAGTAGTATCGCCAATTGCGAAAATTTTATCTGGAATAATTTTATAAAGCTCAGATATTGAATTATCAATTTCTTCCTTTGCATTTATGCAATTTTGATTTGCAGTAATTCTTATTCTGACAATTCCGGGTTGTGGCAAGTATGCTAGGCTCAAATTTTTGTCAGCTAATTTACTTTCCCAATCTTGAATTCTTTCTGCTAGAAATGACTCTGCAATACCTGATGTCATAACATTTTGAGAAACTATCTGAGGTAAACTAAAGCTTTTATTGATATAATTTACCAATTGTTTTTCGAAAATATTTTTCATTTCGAAAGGAACACCAGGCAATGAAACCAGCATAAAATCATTTTGCATAAAAGCCATTCCGGGAGCTGTTCCTAGTTCATTAAATAAAACTTCACATTTTTCTGGTAAATCAGCCTGCTGTAAATTTAATTCTGTTACTGGCAAGTTTCTTTTTGAGAAAATAGTGCTAATATGTTTTTCAATTTCCTTATCTCTAATTAATTTTGTTTTAAAGAAATCGCATAAAACAGTTTTTGTAATATCATCATTTGTAGGACCTAAACCTCCCGTAACAATAACCAGATTAACATTTTCTGATGCTGATTTAAATGCATAAAAAATATCATCATATTTATCTGAGACAGTAACTATTTTCTCTACCCAGAATCCAAGTTCGGTCAACTTAGAAGCAAGCCACGAAGCATTGGTATTTACAACCTGACCAATTAAAAGTTCATCGCCAATACAAATTATTTCTACCTTCATTTAAATAAAAGCATTTAACACAAAGTAAGTATAAACTATTAATAAATTCAAAAATAAAACAACACTGAATAATAAAATATTAAGCCATCTAAAAAACACATTTATAGCATTTGAATTTAATGCTTTTAATATCCCATAAACATTAACAAACACACCTAATAAAGATGGAATAAGAATATAAATCCATGAAAAGGATATAACACATTTCTCCAATTCATTATTAGAATTTTTAAAACCATAATTTGTAAGTAAAAATATACAGACAATTTGTAAAACTGCTAACAAATAAGACAAAATCAATATTAATAAAGGGTTATCTATTACTCTTTTCATATATAGAATCTATTGAAAACAAAGAATCGCCAGATATTTTTGCTGTCGAATTATTTATTAATATCTCATTTATGCTATTAAAACCAAGCATCTCAACTTGAAATAATTTTTCTTTCATCTTGTTGTTAGAATCGTTAACGGCATCTTTTAATTTCAAACCACTACACCATCTTCTTAAAAAGAAAAAATAAAAAACCGGAGATAAACTGTTATTACCAATATGAGAAACATAAGACTTAACTCCAATATTTTTCCATTTATCTGTTTGATCATAACCAGAACATCCGGTATTGTACACTAGTCTGATTTTTGAAATTTTATTAGAATCTAACTCATTTATCCAATCAATAAAATTATTTGAATGTGCCAATAAAAACACATCTACAGTAGAGTAATTATCTAACAAATAATTTAAACTGGAAATAAATTCAGTTTTTTTGTCATTCTCATAATACTGTGTAAAATAACATAAAGTATCGTAATACTTCGACAAGTACGGAAATGTAAAAAGTCTGGTTCCCATTTTCTGAAAAGGAATTACATTATCTCTGATTGCAATTACAGCTCTTTCCTTTTTAAATTTATCATTAACAGAATGAATAAATGGAAATTCAGTGAGAAATGTTATTAAAATTACAAAACAGACAATTAGTAATAAAACTACAAAAAAATGTTTCCTTTTTGAATTTAAAAAAGTCATTTTCTAAGTTCGTTTATTCTTTGTAGTACTGTAGGGTGCGAATAATGAAAAAACACATACAAAGGATGTGGTGTAAGATTACTCAAATTATTTACTGTAAGTTTTTTTAAGGCTGATATCAAATATTCAGACTGTCCATAATTTGCAGCAAACTTATCGGCAGCATATTCATTTTTTCTTGATATTATTGTATTAGCCATACCCAAAATCATTGATACTGGGCTATACAATATACCAAATGCAATAATTGAAATATGAAAAGCAGGTTTATCTACTCCAAGGGCCTGAGAAAGTATAGGACTATCAAGAAATAATGAAAGAATATATAACATTAAACCAGTTTGAATAAATGAAAGAACTAATCCAGAATAAACATGTTTCTTTTTATTATGACCAATTTCGTGAGCAAGAACAGCGACAATCTCATTAACTGTAAGATCATTTATTAATGTATCGTATAACACAATTCGCTTTTTACTTCCTAGTCCGGTAAAATATGCATTAGCTTTTGAAGATCGTTTTGAGCCGTCAATTACATATATATCTTTCAACGAAAATCCTGCCTTATTGCTGAACTCCTTTATTGCAGATTTTAAATCACCTTCTTCCAAAGGTTTTTGTTTATTAAAAAGCGGAACTATCAGATTTGAATAAAACAATAAAAAGAAAAGTGAAATACCAACAAATAGCAGAAATGTATAAATCCAAAACATTTCACCGGTTTGTTTATAAAACCAGAATACAGCAATTAGAACAGGGGCACCTATAACAATACTTAATAACCATGATTTCAATTTATCAAAAATAAAAGTTTTAATAGTTGTTTTATTAAATCCAAATTTTTCTTCAATAACAAACGTGTCATATATATTAAATGGTAACGAAAGTAAATCGAAAGCAAAAAACATTAAACCAAAGAAAACTAAAATTACTAATCTTTCATCTGTGACTAGCTCTCTGGCAATAGAATCAACATATGCAAAACCATAAAACAACAACATTGAAACACTTAAAATAAATCCAAAACTACCTTCCAGTAAACCAAATTTGTAATTTGTTTTTTGATAATGATATTGATTTAGATATTTCTCATTATCATATATATTCTCTGCTTCTGGGGGTTGAATAGAAGAAAGATTTTTATAATTTAGGAAATCAAGAATTTGCTCAAATACAAAACCAAGAATTACTATTCCTAATATAATTATTAAAACAGTTAGAGAAGTCATTTTATTCCATTTGCTGTTTTAGTCTTTCCTGATCACTTTTTCTTTTGTATAAAATATTAGAATATGATCTTGCTGCTTTATTTCCATAATCGGTATAAGCTTTATTACACCATTCAATTGCGATATCAAGTTTTCCTTCCATTTCTGCTGCAAGTGCAAGATTATAAGCAGCCCATCCACCCACTTTTTGTTTAGGATCTTTTAATGATGTCTGCCATAATTCAGCAGCTTCAGTCCAGTTATTAGTCTGAACTTTTCTTTTTGCATTTTCCATTTTATCATTACCCTTAACATAATACATTCTACTTACATTTACCCATGTAGGAGAAATTCTTCTTGAATATTGTTGCCCTGCATAAAATCCGGCATCCAACGTTGCGTTTCTCTGACTTGGTAAATGACCAACGGCCTCTTTCTCATTGGCACCGGTTTTATCCCAGTTCATACCATCTGTATATATATTCTGATCGATTATTCTTTTTTGTTTTGGTTCATATATTCTCCATCCTGCATTTATTGAGATACCTAAGTGAGCATAAAATTCTAAATAGCTAACTTGCTTTCCATCAACAGTTTTATTAAGTTTTTTTGATGTAACATTATGCGAAGCATTAGAGTCAAAGGTTTCTAAAACCAATAAAGCATCAACATTATTATCCTTACAGATTTTCTCAACCTGTCCCCAATCAAGTGGAATTGGCCATTGTGCAGTACCTGTTCCTTTTATATCAATATTTCCTGGAACGGTTAATTTAAACCTTGGTGATGACGCCAGTGCATTTGCCAACCCGTCGATTGTTCTTTTTGAAGCATCCCTGTCAACAAATAAACCTTCACCTGTTACAACTCCTTCCAGAACATTATTCAAACCTTCACCTTTTGCAGGTAAGCTTCTGTTAATTGCAGCAAGATTTTTAATGCTTAACGGAACATTAATATCAGCTGGTTCCAGCACCTGAATTGAGATTGAAGAAGTACGGCAGGAGAATAAAAAAACTCCAGAAATTAAGCTAACAAATAAAAAAAGCTTGTTCATATTATTGGATTTATAATTAAAAATAAAAAAACTAATAGCTTCCAAAATACTTTCGTATAAACCATTCGAAGCTTAAAAGTAAAATTAAAACAAAAAATATTGTCTTGAAATTTATTAATTCAGTTAATTTCTTTTCTGAATAAGAAATAGAAACAATGTCCTTATTTTTTAAAATTTCTTCAGTCAAATTATTCATAGTTTTAACATCATAGCATTTTCCATTATTTTTTAGTGCAAATTGTTCCATAAGCTTTTTATTAGCTACGAGCTTTGCACTTTCAACATTAACTGAAGCAACAACAAATTTTCCTGATTTACTATATTTCTTATCGCCAAGCTGTGCTGAAGCAACAAATGAAAAATCTCCAGGAGGAAATATTCCTGAATTTAAGCTATAAAACTGACCTGTTTTTGAAAATGTATATGAAAATCTCTTTTTCTGTGAATTAGTAATATCAATTATTACATCGGGGTCATTAACAGGTTCAAAATTATCATTATATAATTCAGCGCCAAAAACTAAAGGCTCATTCTCATAATAAATATTTTTATAACTAACATTAAATTTCTCTTTCTTTATTTTAATTGTTAAGTATTGAACAACTTTATTTAATATTTCATTAAAAGCATCATGATTTGAATTATTGAAGTAATCTTTTAAACGCCATCTCCAATATCCTTCACCACAAATAATTCCAACACGGGAATCATTAAAATTATCAAAAAATAATACTAAAGGTTTTGAAGTTGATATTGTCTTTATACGTTGTTGAAAAAGAACATAACCACCCGCATTTACTTTATAATCGCCAAAAGGAACATTTAATGGAGGATATTCTTTTAATATATCTTGCAAATTCTCGGGAAACTGAAACTGAACAAATGAATTATTATATAATGGGTATGCTTCATCAAACTTCTGGCTGGTTTGATTGATTTGTAATCCGGTTGAAATTCTATTAAATGCTGAAAGTAAAGTTTGAGAACCTATTGAAAATAAAATTGGAATTTTAGTATTTATTGCAGATTGAATAATTTGAGTAGCAGAATTTGTTTTAGAAGGTAATTGATGTAATATAACCAGATTGTATTCTGCAACATTTCCCTTAAACTCATCAGCAACAGAATAAGTTAATTCAAAATTAGGATTAGTTTCTAATGCCGACCTTAATGCACCTGCATCAGGGTGTGGTGAATTTACAAGTAATAAAACTTTTTGTTTTGAATCTAAAACTTCAACTACAATATCTCTATAATTATTTATTGTTGTTATTTCACCTGATTTAGGAGTAACAGATATTAAATAATGTTGCAAACCAGGTTCATCGGCTTTTATTTCGAAAAGAATTTCATCAGTAAACTCATCATTACTAATAGTTTTATTATAACTTGCAATAATGTTTTTGTTATGAGTAACTTTTACCTGCAAATCCTCACCCTTGCATTTATCACTCTTTACCAAAAGCTTTATTGAAAAAGAATTTCCTCTGAAAACTACTTTATTGAAAATAACATCTTCAATTCTGATATCCTTTCGTTGAGTTGTATCGCCAAGTAATATTGTATATACCGGACAATTTAATCCAGTCTGAATATATAATGGATTTGTTCCGGAGTTGTATAAACCATCTGATGCAACAACTATTGCACCTACATTTTTATTTGAGCATGTTGCCTGAATATAATCAAACAACTTAGAAAAATCTGTTCTTTTATCATTAAAACTTAAACTATCAGAGTTTTTAGGTTTATCGCCAAAACTAAGTTTTACAATTTCATAATTATCACCAAAATTACTTAGAAGATTTAAATACTGCTTATTAAATTGAGTCTGATAATATACAGAATCATTACTCATTGATACTGATTTGCTGTTATCAACTGCAAAAACCAGAATAGGTTTCTGAACATTAGTAGAAAAATACCTGAACATTGGGGAAAGAAGAAAGAAAGCCAAAACCAAAACAACAATAAATCTAAATCCTCTTATTAAATATTTTAAAATTCTAGGAATTTCCTCTATTGAGTTATCTTTTCTGTAAAAAAACCATGAATATAAAAATGCAATACCAATGCAAGGTATTAATAACCACAATGTATTTTCGGTAATTAAGCTAAATAGTAACATAAATAAAAAAAGCCACCTTTTGGTGGCTTAAAGTTACATTAAATTTTTTGTTAGGTCTGCATTGCTCCACAAACATTCAACACCTGCCCGCTTACATAAGAAGACAAGTCGCTACCAAAGAAAACAACAACCTTCGCAACTTCTTCTGCTGTGCCACCACGTTTAAGCGGAATCTTCTGGAACCACTCATTAACAACCTCTTCTGGTAATGTTTTGGTCATGTCTGTAACAATAAAACCAGGAGCAATTGCATTACAACGTACATTTCTACTTCCAAGCTCTTTCGCAACAGATTTTGTAAATCCAATTATGCCGGCTTTAGATGCAGAGTAGTTTGCCTGACCTGCATTTCCTCCAACACCAACTACCGAACTAATATTAATAATAGAACCTGATCTTTGTTTAAGCATTACTTTCTGAACTGCCTTTGTCATATTAAAAACCGACTTAAGGTTTACATTGATAACCATATCCCACTGTTCTTCACTCATTCTCATTAAAAGAGAATCACGGGTAATACCTGCGTTATTAACTAATACATCTATAGTTTCGAAATCTTTAACAACTTCATCAATAAGTGCTAATGAAGCAGCATGATTACTTGCATCTGAAGCATAACCTTTAGCTTTTACACCTTTTGCTAAAAGTTCTTTTTCCAAAGAAAATAAAAAATCGTCTGCCTTTAAATCTGTAAAAGCAACCGAAGCACCTTCGTCAGCACAACTTAAAGCTATTGCTCTTCCAATACCTCTTGAAGCACCGGTTACAATAACTGTTTTTCCACTTAATAAACCCATCTTTAATAATTTATAATTAATTAATTTGATTTTATCTTGCAACACCAACAAGTGCTTCATGCATTACTTTTCCAATATTTGCAGGCGATTCAATTACATGAATTCCACACTCGCTCATAATTTTCATTTTTGCAGCAGCAGTATCTTCAGCACCTCCAACAATTGCTCCTGCATGTCCCATCCTACGTCCTTTTGGAGCTGTCTGACCAGCAATAAAACCAACAACTGGTTTTGTTCCATTGGCTTTAATCCAACGGGCAGCATCAGCTTCAAGACTTCCACCAATTTCGCCAATCATTACAATACCATCTGTATCAGGGTCATTCATAAACAATTCAACAGCTTCTTTTGTAGTTGTACCAATAATTGGATCTCCTCCAATACCGATAGCAGTTGAAATTCCTAATCCTACTTTTACAACCTGATCGGCTGCTTCATATGTTAGGGTTCCTGATTTTGATACAATACCTATTTTACCTTTTTGAAATATAAAGCCTGGCATAATTCCAACTTTTGCTTCACCTGGAGTTATAATACCTGGACAATTTGGACCAATAAGTCTTACATTTCTATATTGCAGATATTCTTTTACTTTAACCATGTTACTTACAGGAATACCTTCAGTAATTGCAACTATTAATTTTACACATGCATCGGCAGCTTCCATATTTGCATCTGCACAAAAAGAAGCAGGAACAAAAATGATTGACACATCAGCACCGGTATCTCTAACTGCATCAGAAACTGTATTAAAAATAGGACGATCCAAATGTTTTTGACCACCTTTTCCAGGTGTTATACCTCCAACAACATTAGTTCCGTATTCAATCATTTGACCAGCATGAAAAGTACCTTCACCACCGGTAAATCCCTGAACAATTACCCTAGAATGTTTATTTACTAAAATACTCATGGTTGTTATTTTTTTTGTGTTTGCAAAATTAATTTTTTCTCTGTAAAATTCTATGATATTTTAATACGATTTGAAATATTTTGCCCATAAAATGCATTACAAACAATTATCTTTGCTAAATTTTTAATAATAATGGTTGATAATTCAGTTATTTGTGCACTCGCTACACCTCAAACTACGTCTGCAATTTCTTTAATTAGAGTTAGCGGAAATAATTGTTTTGAAGTTGTTAGTAAAATTATTTTATTTCAAAATAAATCAAAGACTATTCAATCACTCAAAGGATACACTTTACATCGTGCTCAAATAATTGACAATAATGAAATTATCGACGATGTACTAATAAGTATTTTTATAAACCCAGTTTCATATACTGGTGAGGACATGATAGAGATTTCTTGCCATGGATCTACTTTTATTCAGCAAAGAATAATCAACCTTTTAACTTTAAACGGAGCAAGACATGCTTCTCCCGGTGAATTTACCCTAAGAGCCTTTCTAAATGGGAAGATAGACCTTTCTCAAGCCGAAGCGATTGCCGACTTAATATCTTCGCAAAATAAAGCTTCGCATGATATTGCAATGAATCAAGTACGTGGTGGATTCAAAAAAGAGCTCGATATTTTAAGAGAAAAACTTT
This sequence comes from Bacteroidia bacterium, assembly GCA_016218155.1. Taxonomy (NCBI): domain Bacteria; kingdom Pseudomonadati; phylum Bacteroidota; class Bacteroidia; species Bacteroidia bacterium. The sequence continues at coordinate 6,678 of JACREQ010000048.1, read as the reverse complement.
TAAACTTAGTTTCATTAATTGAACTCGAACTTGACTTTTCTGAAGAAGATGTAGAATTTGCCGACAGAACTATTTTATCAAATACAATTAAAGAACTCTTAATTAAAATTAAACGACTTAAAAATTCATTCGAACTTGGTAACGCTATTAAAAACGGAATTCCAGTAACTATTGCCGGAAATACCAATGTAGGAAAATCGACTTTGCTTAACGCTATATTAAACGAAGAAAAAGCTATAGTGTCTGATATTCATGGTACTACACGTGATGTCATTGAAGATACTATTGTTTACAAAGGAATCTCATTTCGTTTTGCAGATACTGCCGGTTTTAGAGATTCAAAAGATGAAATTGAAAATATTGGAATATCACGTTCAATTTCAAAGATTAAACACTCTAAGATTATTCTTCTATTGGTTGATGTTTTAATGGAGCAAAATCAAATTGAAGAAATTTATAAATCGATAAATTCTGAGCTTAACGAATCACAAAATTTAATATTAATTTTAAATAAAACAGACCTAATTAGCAATGAAAAGCTAATAGAATTTGAAGATTTTTGTATTAAACTAATAGATTCAAACAAGTATCATATATCGCTATCAGCAAAAGACTTATCACAAATCGATAAAGTGCTTTCATGTCTTTATAAAAGCATTACAAAAAATGAAATTTTTTCTGATGAAATAGTGGTAAGTATTAACCGCCATTTCGATGCTTTATCAAAATCAGAAGAAGCACTATTAAGAGCAAAATCAGGATTACAAAATAAAATTTCAAACGATTTTCTTAGTCAGGATTTAAAAGAAGTACTACATCACATTGGAAGCATTACTGGTGAAATAACTACTAATGAGATACTTGGCAATATTTTTAAAAATTTCTGCATTGGGAAATAAAACAAACATTACCAAACGACTAATTTCCTGCTTTCTTTATTGTTGTTAGAAACCACAGTTACCTGATAAATTCCTTTTTGTAAGTTATTTGTAGGTAAATTAAATGAAACTCTCTCATCTTGTTCAACTATTTCTTGTAAATTATAAATATTTCTTCCGGTAATATCAGATAAAAGAATTTCATATTTCATATTACTAACTCCTAAAAAGTTTAAACTAATTTCTTGAGACTGTGAACTCCAATTTACATTTAAGTCGGAAATACTATTTATAGATGTTGAATAAAATGAAATAACTTCAGAAAATGAATATTTACCATCAAAGTCAGTTTGTTTTAATTTATAATAAACCAGCTTATTTAAAGGTTCATTATCATTAATAATATACTCTTTTTGTGTTGATGAGTTTCCTGCCCCAGGTAAATTATATATTTCTGTAAAATTTTCCCCGTCAACAGATTTTAAAACAGTGAAAAAATCATTATTTGTTTCGCTTGCTGTTACCCAGTTTAATTCGATTTTTTTATTCTTTTCTATTGCTTTAAATGATATTAATTCAACAGGTAACACTGCACATTCACCAGTAATATTTGTTAAAGTTAGAGTATAATCACAAGCATCACCAGCCCAACCATCAACCAATATATAAACCAATTGACCAGCTACTGCACTAAAAACAGATGATGTATTTATTGAACCAGGCAACATTGGACTAGGAAAATCATAAATGTTAGTTAAATTCCCCGGTGTACCTGTAAAAATAGATGATTGAATTCCATTATTTGGACCAGGTAAATGACAATCTGATATACCTGTAATACTAATCTGCCATGTTCCATCCTTAATTGGACTAAAATAAAACCATGAATCATTATTTATGTGATATGTCACGTCATCTCCGGTTTGAGAGGCTCCAGAAACTGTTGTGGTTGTATTAAAATCAAGATTATTATTCCATGATGATGCTCCGGAAGGGAAGTTTCCTAAAGAAGTATTTCCTATAAACCCCGAACCACAACCATCAATAACTGAGGCACCAGATGCTGTTGTATTTAACAATGGACTTGCAACACCAATACAAAAATTGGTATATCTAATTGAATTACAATTCCTACCTTCAATTTGAATTAGGTAAGTTTGGCCTATTGTCAAATCAGTTATCAATTTATGTAACCCTGCATCTGTAGAACCCATACTTTGACACATAACATTTTCACCCATTGTAGGAAGGCAACCGGTACCAGAAGAAAATGGACCAAAAACACCAACGTAAGGCTCACAACTTGGAGAGTTAGTTTCAATAAAACTTAAAACAACTGAGTCATTAACCGCTGTAAATCTATACCATACTGTTTCGGGCGTACCACCACTTCCACAACGTGATTCTCCGGATTGTAAACTTGCACTATTTGTTGTTTGACTACAAAGTAATGGATCACCAATTGTTATAGTTACTGCATTATTACAATTATCATTTGCAGGAGCAGCTTTTGTATTTCCAGTATATTGATTTGTATTGGTAAAGCCATTATTTAAAAGAGTTTCTATAATATAATCAAAATCAAGAACCGACTGTCCATTTTCTAATGCTAATGCTCTTTCAGTTATTAAATCATTTATTGATTTATTTAGAAATTCATTATTTTCAATATTATTATTTTCATTTGTACCTCTATAAGATTCTTTATTTTCGCTGTTATTTTGTGCGTTAATAGTCGAAATTGATATTAAGTTTGAAAACAATATTAAACTGATTATGTATAATTTATTCATAATATTGAGTTTAGGTTAAACATTTAAGAGTTGCTCTTATTTAGAACAAATATAAATAACATTGTAATCTTATTATTTTTATTTTGACTAATTCTAAATAATTAGTGACAAACATTTCTATTTTTATTGTTGAAGTTTAAATATAATAATCTGAATTATTTTCTAACTTTCACTCATAATACTGATTATAATAAGTATACTATAAGTAATTATAAGAAATATTAAATAATCGTTTTATGCAAAGTCCATATTTCTACAATTGCTATATTTGGAATTTTAAAGCTATAATCCTATGTAATTAAAACACTATTTATATAATGAATATATTTTTAACTAAAAGTCTTGATTTTTATAAATGGTTTAAATTCATTACTTCCCGCAGCTCTGGACCAGGTGGACAAAATGTTAACAAAGTGAACAGCAGAGTTGAATTAAGAATAAATATTAATGAATGTGATTTATTTTCTGATGTAGAAAAGGAAATAATCTATAAAAAACTAGAAAATAAAATCAATAAAGAATTTGAATTGGTAATTGTTAGGCAAACCGAACGCTCACAATTAAAAAATAAAGAAAAAGCAATTGAAGCTTTTTATAAGATTATTGAAACAGCATTAAAAAAGGAAAAAGTCAGAAAAAAATCAAAACCATCAAAAGCAGTTATTCAAAAAAGATTAGAAGAAAAAAAGAAGCTTTCTGAAAAGAAAAATAACAGGAGAAAAGTTTAACCTATTATTTAAGAATAACTAAATGGGTATAAATAAATGAATAAAGCCAATAACAATGTATTAAAAGTTTTACTGATTATTGCAGGATCATTGTCTGTTGTTTTGGGAGTTATTGGTATATTCTTACCAGTTTTGCCTACAACACCTTTCTTACTTTTAGCAGCTGCATTATTTGCACGAAGTTCAGAAAAATTCTATAAAATAATTACAACAAACAAGTTGTTTGGAAAGTATATAAAAGACTACAATGATGGAAAAGGCATTAAATTACAAGTTAAAATTTCTGCAATTACAATTTTATGGGTATCAATTATTATTTCAGTAATCATTTTAAAAATTCTATTATTAAAACTATCTTTAATATTTATAGCTACTTTGGCTACGATATATATTATTTCTATTAAAACATTGAAAAATAATACTCAAAAATGAAAACAAATATTATATTTTCCATTCTATTTTTTTGTTTAATAAATTTAAGTTTGATTGCTCAGGAACAAAAAGAAATAAAGATTGTAAAATTTTTAACATCAGCACATTCTAAAAATTGCAAAGAAAAAATTGAAAAAACATTAGCTTATGAAAAAGGTGTAATTGATTCAGAATTAAACACAGAAAATCAGGTTTTAACAGTAAGATTTAAGCCAAAAAAAACAAATTCGGAAAACATTAAAAAAGTAATAAATAATCTTGGACATGATGCAGAATTACTTATCGAAATAGACGAGATTAATGTTAAAAAAGATACCGAATAAATCAATTAAATGTTAAGAATAAATTAGCTGCAAAATTCCAAAAAGTAGTAATAACAATAGCTATAAGCTTCGAGAAATAGAATTTTCTCTTTAATTTACTTACCAATATCCATAAAAAAATACTATTTATTCCTAATCCAATTAATGAAATCAGGAAAAACTCACCAAACTCAATTAAAACATCAGGATTATTGCTTTTAAATGTCCATATTCTATTTAAAATGTAATTAGTGGTAGCAGCAATAATAAAGCCTACTGCATTAGCAATATATTGATTTACTTTTAATATGTTACGAAAAAGATATGTAAATGCGAAATCAACCAATAAACCTGTAAAACCAACAATACCAAACTTTATAAATTTATAAAAAACTGTCAATGAGAATAAGTCACTCATAATTATTTAAGCGTTAACTTATTTGATATTAGCCTATTATTATAGCTTTGAATTATTGACTTAATGAATTTCTCCATTTCTAATGTTTTTGTTTTTAAGCTATTCATAATATTATTATTCAATGCTCTGTCTTTTTTATAATCAAATAAAGCAACACTTTTATCACCATCAAACAACAGTAAATAATCATCTTTAATTAATTGATAATTGCCACTAATATAATTTACAGAAAAATGAACAGTTGAATTATCTAACGCACTTCTTCCAAAGCATACAATTGAATCATTAAAAGACAGATAATCAAGAATTGTTGGAGCAATGTCTGAATGCTGCATTATGTTATCATTTTTCCCTACAAGCAAAGAATCATTAAAACAATACATAGTAATTGGCACAGAATACATACCTATTCTATTGTTATAAAATTCATCAATAGCCCAGAAAGTATGATCGGCTGTTATAACAAATAGTGTATTGTTAAACCATTTAGATGATTTTGCTTTTTCAAAAAATCTACGAAGTGACAAATCAGTATAAGCAATGCTTTGCATTATTTCATAATGACCTTTTGGAAGTGCTGCTTTATATTTTTCTGGAACTTTATAAGGATGGTGTGAAGAAAGTGTATATAAGACTGAGAAAAACGGTTCTTTTTTATTATCAAGTTGTTTTGAAAAATATTGAAGATAGGGTTCATCCCAAATACCCCAATTACCATCATAATCCTTAGAATTAGGGTATTCATTTTTTCCATAATAATTATCACAGCCTGCCATAAATGAAAAAACATCAAAACCCATAGTACCATTTGTTCCTCCATGATAAAAGGAAGTTGAATACCCATGCCTTTTTAATATACTTGGTAATCCGTCAATTTTATTAGTCGCATATTTCGATAAAACATATGGAGTCTCGCTTAGAGAAGGAATTCCAGCAAGAATTGCAGGTAAAGATTCTATACTTTTTTTTCCGTTTGCGTAACTGTTTTCAAAAATAAGACTTTTTCCAAACAAACTGTCAAGAAAAGGTGTAAAGCCTTTACAATTACTATTAAAGTATCCAATATATTCTTTTGAAAAGCTTTCAAGGATAATAATAACAACGTTCCTTTTAATTTCAGTATTATTTGAATCTGACTTCAATTGATATACTGGTGAGAAATATTTTTGCAATTCTTTCTCTTTAAAATAATTTCTTTCAATAAGATTATCCTTACTCCATGTTCTTATAATTGAAAATGGTGTATTTAAAACCAATGGTATTTCTCTGTTTGTAACAAATCGTGCAGCCGACATTAAATTCACAGGTCTTAAATTAGTGCCACGTAAAACAATAAACATAAACAACCCTGCAAACACAAAAATAATCAGCTGATAAATAACATGTTTGGTTTTAACTTTTACATCTTCTATAATTTTAAGTTTTATTGATTTATAAAGTTTCCACATTAAAACAATAAGTAAAATCCATATTAAAATTATAAACCAAAAATCTTTTAAAAATTGAGGTAACATTACCCATGTATCATTACCTGTATTAATAAAACTGAATATATCAGCAGTAGATCGTTTATTAGTAAATTTAAAATATTCTGAGTCGATTAAATTAGGAAGTATTATAATAGAATTAACAATGATAAAATACATCGACAAAAACTTTTGAAAGCCCCTCCCATCTTTAAAGTTTCCTGGAATTAAATATAAGAAAACAAAAACTGCATTAAACCATAAAATTACCCATAAATCAAATCTGGTACCCCACAAGAAAGCTATAACAATATCTCCAATTTTTGATGATTCAAATGAAGAATAGTTAAAAACCAGAAAAAGTAGTCTTGTAATCTGAAAAACAATAATTAAGATTGTTAGACTTAATACAAGAACTTTTATGTGAGCTAAATATTTTTTCATAAAAAAAGCTACCACAAAGGTAGCTTTTCAATTTAAATTATTTTTTATAGACTAAAAACTAACCCAAGTCTCAATTACATCATCATCTTTAAATCTTTCCCATTTAGAACCAAGAGTATCCCATTGCCCAATGGCATTATTAATTCTATATTTTTCAATTATATACTGAATTGTAAATTCAGGAAAAACGGTATCAGAAATATGACAAAGCCCTGCT
>JACREQ010000047.1 GCA_016218155.1 Bacteroidia bacterium | reverse complement strand
TTTTTATTTTGCAAATATAACGAATGCCTTTTATATCTTTGAAGATATTTAAACAGGTTAAATAATGTTAAACAAGGCAACTGAAAAGGTACTCTTTTTGTCTTACTGTTTATTATTTAAAATTGACTTGTAATTTTGCTAAAAAATTAATGGATATGAAAGCAGTTAGAATTTTGTTGTTGTTAGTATTAATTGGTCTTAATACAACATTATTATTAGCACAGGGTTATAAAATTAAAATAAAGGTTAAAGGATTATCGGAGAAAGATACATTGTATCTGGCTCATAGGTTTGCTGATAAGTTGTATTCTGATGATACTACTTTAGTTGATAAAAGTGGTATGGGTACTTTTAATAAAAAAGAAAATCTTGACGGTGGAATTTATGTAGTTATAATTCCTGCTTTACAAAAAAGGTATTTTGAATTTTTAATGGACAAATCGACTCAGTTTACCATTGAAACTGATACAACTGATTTTATTGCAAACATTAAGGCTTCTGGTTCTGATGAGAATAAAATATTTTTCGACTGGCAAAGATCAATGGCCAGATTAGAGAAACAAATGAAAGCAGCTTCTGATAAAATGAAAGAATTTTCTGATAAAAAATTACAGGATTCTTTAAAAATATGGCAAGAGAAGGGTATTGCAATTGATAACGAAAGAAAAGCATTTTGGGAGAAAATTAAGAAAGACGATCCAACATCATTACTTGCAAAAATTTTAAATGTTTTAACTCCAGTTGAAATTCCAAAACCGGCTTATCCTGAAAATATGGCTAAAAGAGATTCGCTTGTAAGGTTATACCAGTATGTTTATAATAAAGATCACTATTGGGATAATGTTGATTTTAATGACGACCGCTTATTAAGAACACCATTTATTGAATCAAAAATGAAAGATTTTTTTAAAAATATAGTGCTTACTGTACCCGATTCTTTGTCAAAGGAGGCCACCAAATTATGTGAACTTGCCAGAAAAAATAAATACTTTTTTCAATATACTGTAATATATACAACAAACCATTTTGAAACATCTCAGATTATGGGAATGGACAGGGTATTTGTAAACCTTGCCGAAAAATACTATTTGTCGAATCAATGCTGGTGGGCAGATTCAACACTTTTAGCAAAAATCGGAGAAAGGGTTACTAAAATAAAACCAAATATGGTAGGTGAACTTGCACCCGATTTGAAAATGGAAGATCCTGATGGTAAAATGCATCAGCTACGTTTTGTTAAATCTGATTATACTGTTTTGATATTCTGGGAGCCAAGTTGTGGTCATTGTAAAAAAGAAATTCCAAAACTTCATGAATTATATAAAACATTAAGAGATAAAGGTGTTGAAGTATTTGCAGTTTATACTCAAAATGATGAGGCAGAATGGAAAAAATTTATTGATGAACATGGATTAGATTGGATAAATGTATACGACAGATACCATTTTACCAATTTCCGTAATCTTTATGATATTTATAGCACACCTGTAGTTTATATTCTCGATAAAAATAAAAAGATAATTGCAAAACGAATAGGGGTAGAACAAATTGAAAAATTTTTAGAATACGAAAGAAATAAAGGAAAAAAATAATGCGAATATTAAAAACTGTATTCTTTTTTTTATTTGCAATATCTTCTTTAACCATTTGTGCTCAAGGTTATAAAATTGAAATTCAAATAAAACAATTAGCAGATTCTAATGTATATTTGGGTTACCATTACGGAAATGAGCAATTTGTTATAGATACCGCTCATTTAAATAAAACAGGTAAAGGAGTTTTTGAAGGCAAAAAGGAATTACCTCAGGGTGTATATATGATTGTATTGCCAAGTATGACTTATTTCGATATTCTGGTTCCTAGTGCTCAAAAATTTTCTGTTAAAAACGATACCACTGATTTGAATTTATTTCTTGAAATTTCAGGTAGCCAGGAAAATGATTTATATGTCAAATATCAAAAATATACTGCAGAAAAAAGGGCTGAAATATCAAAGCTTTCAGATCAGATAAAATCTAATCCTAAGCTAAATTTAACAAATCAAAAAAGAATTGATAGCTTACAGATTGAAATCAGAAATGAAAGAAATAATATTATTAAATCATATCCCAAAACTTTTTTTGCAGCTTTATTAAAATCAATGGTTGATCCGGATTTGCCTGATAATCTTGCAAAGGCTGATAATCCTGCTGATGAAGAGAAAAAACTTAATTATCTTGCTTTACATTATTTTGATAATTACGATTTTAATGACGAAAGATTATTGTTCTCACCTGTTTTGTTTAATAAATTAATGACTTTTTATAGTAAACTTGTAATAAATACTCCTGATAGTGTAAATAAAGCATCTGATTTGTTGCTTGTTAAAAGCATGAAAAATCCTGAAGTTTACAGGTTTATTCTTAATACTTTAATAAGTACTTTCGATCTTTCTGGTGATTTGCCTAACGATGAAGCATTTGTTTATTTAGCAGAAAATTATTATTTAAACGAACTTGCACCATGGGTTAATGAAGAGTTTTTAGGTAGATTACGGCAGCATGTTACTGATCTTCGTCCTACACTTGTTGGTTCAGTTGCTCCACAATTAATATTAAATGATACTCTAAATAATGTTAAATCATTACATGATATAAGTTCTTGTTATACTCTGGTTTTATTCTGGAATCCTGATTGCGAACACTGTATCGATTTTATTGCAGAATTAAATAAGCTTTGTAAGATTTATCCTTCAACATATTTTCAGGTTTACACAGTGTTAGCAACAGACGACGAAAAACTATGGAAATCTTTTCTAAGAAAAAATGCATTCCCGTGGATTAATGTTTTTGATAAAACTAAAAAGAATGATTTTATTGATACATATAAATTATTTATGATTCCCAGAATGTATTTACTTGATAACAATAAACGCATTGTCAGAAAAGATTTTGAAGCTGATGAATTGCAGCAATACTTACAGAATCAGTTTGGGAAAGGTTGTAAGTAATGTTTATCATCCTGAGGTTCTCGAAGGATGCCATTATAACTCTGTTTTCTTTATTGTTAAATTATGATAAGGATTATAACTATTTAAGCGAAGCTAATTCCTTAGTTATTAGAGTTGGGATTACAAATCCCGACTAGCTAAAGTCAACCTGAGCGGAGTCGAAGGGTGTTTTAGCAATATCTTTCTTTGTTCAAATATCTCGATAATTTGTTAATTCTCCATTCACCGCTTTAATTAAAGCATCAGCTTTTATAAGGCATTCTTCGTATTCCTTTTCGGGATCAGATTTAATTGTAATTGCTCCGCCTGTAATAAATGACAAATATTTATTTGCTTTGTTAAATTGAATAGTTCTTATAACAACGTTAAAATCGAAATCCTGATTAGGTGTTATATATCCTACAGAGCCTGAAAATAATCCTCGTTTTGTTTGTTCAAATTCTTCAATTATCTGCATTGCCCGAATTTTGGGAGCGCCTGTCATGCTTCCCATAGGGAAGGCACCATTAATAACATCAGTGAAATTATATTTCTCTGATAATTCGGAACTGATGGTGGAAATCATTTGGTAAACCTGAGGGAATTCATAAATTCCGCATAATTCCTCAACTTTTACACTTTCAGCTACTGCAGTTTTTGATAAGTCATTACGTACCAAGTCAACAATCATTATATTTTCCGAGCGCTCTTTCTGACTTTTCTTTAAATTATTTTTTAGAATGTTATTTTCTGTTTCATCGTTTGTTTTTCTTGAAGTACCCTTAATTGGCTGAGAAATAATTTTATTACCGGTTTTCTTTAAAAACCTTTCGGGTGATGCGCAGCATAAATATTTTTCGTTAATTTTATAAAAACACGAGAATGGGGCAGGAGAGATGCTACATAAATTTATATAAAGTTCTGCAGGATTAATGTCAGTATTGTTATTGAAAAATTCCTGACAAAAATTCATTTCATAAATATTTCCGTTTTGAATATGTTCCTTTATAAGATTAATGTTATGAATGTATTCGGTTTTTGTATATCTTGAATTAATTTGAATATTTTTTAAATGTAAAGGATTAATTTCCGTATTCTTAATTTTTTCGATAAGCTCTATTACTGATTGCTCTTTGTCTTCTTCGGTATACCATACTAAAATAGTATTTTCATTAATTTCTATTACAAATCTTGGTCTGAAAAAAAACATTTCTTCAAAACCAATATTATCAATATTATCAGAAGTTAGTTCTTCTGTATAATTCTTTAAGTCGTAATTAAAATGACCGAATAGCCAGTCGTTATATTTATTCTGAAATTTTAAAAGACTATGGTAAGGATTTTCTTCTTTGTTAAAAATAATTGAATCTAATGAATCAATTGCTGCTAAAAAAATATAAGAATTGTAAACGTTGTTATAATTATTGCTATTTAAAATACATGACGTTGAAAGTGATTGAGAATAATAAATTAGTTTATTCTTAAAAAGTTCAGGATTTTCAATTTCAATTTTGAAGCAAGTTCTCATGGTGCAAAAATAAAAAAAGCCGACCATTTTTATAGTCGGCTTTCAAATATATTTTAAATCTGTTAATGTGCAGCAAGATATTGCGCAACTCCTTCTTGAGTAGCTTTCATTGCTTTGTCGCCTTTGTGCCAGTTTGCTGGGCATACTTCACCGTTTTCTTCGAAAAACTGTAAAGCGTCAACTATTCTGATAGCCTCGTCAATACTGCGACCAAGAGGTAAATCGTTTACAACCTGATGGCGAATAACTCCTTTTTTATCTATTAAAAATAATCCGCGAAATGCAACAGGTGCACCTACAAAACTTGCTTCACCTTCGTCATTATAATCCTGGTAACCTGCTAGTACATCATAATTTTCTGCAATAGTTTTTGCAAAATCAGAAACCAAAGGATATTTAACACCTTTAATTCCACCGTCTTTTAATTCGGTTTGTAACCATTTCCAGTGAGAAAATTCTGAGTCAACAGAACAACCTACAACTGCTACGTTGCGAGCTTCGAATTCTTTAATTTTGTCCTGAAAGGCAACTAATTCAGTTGGACAAACAAATGTAAAATCTGCAGGATAAAAGAAGAAGATTACTTCTTTTTTACCTATAAACTGTTCTAATGAGAAATCTGCTACAATTTCGCCACCGTTAACAACTGCTTTTGCTTTAAATAATGGTGCTTTTTTACCTACTAATACTGGCATAATTTTGATATTTAATTGATTAATTATTTAAATTTAACGGTACTAAATTACTATAATTAATTGTGTTTAGAAAGAGTTTAAATAAAATATATTTTTAAAAAATGTTAAAGGATGTCTTGTAACCAAACAAGTTTAATAATTTGAGCTAAAAAGTTAATAGTTATTAAGTTAATGAAATATTAACATAATAAATTATTAGTAATACAAATTTCTAACTATAGTATCAGATGGTGAAATCCATATTGAGTCGGAGTGCTGAACATATGAAGAACCACTGGCAACTGTCCATTGCAGAATAGCCCATTGTGAACCCCAGATTTTACAAATATGAAGAGTGTCAACGGAAGGACCTGAATATGATTTTAAAGTATCGGCACAACCATCCTGACAATTTGATGCACCTTTTACTAGCTTAAATGACATTAAGTCATTGGCAGTGTTCGGGTAAAAGTTTTTAATAAAAAGTTTAAGCCAACCTTCCTGGTGAACATAATATGTTTGATTATAATTTTCTCCTTTTTGAACTAATTCCGGGTTAATAATGTATTCATCAGTAAAATATCCTTCTTTAGTAAAACGTATTTTAAAATCCGAAACGCGAATACCTTCAAATTCAAAAGAAAAACTACCATCACCCTGAGTATAAGTTGAACTTATTGTAGAATATTGAGTGTTCCATGTTCCGCTGGTTACCGTTTTTGCATAAAGTACAGCCTTTACATTACCTATTGGTTGATTAAGCTGGCTGTTAATTACTGTTCCTGAAATTGTGAATTTATCGTTTTTCTTTTTGCAACTATAAAAAACAACTTGCAGGCAGATAAGAATGATTAAACCTAAGAATTTATAGTTTTTCATTAATTCTTTTTTTTACAAAAATATGATTATTTTAAGTACTAATGTTATGTCTGACACTTAAAATATTTGACATATTGTCATCATCTTTTTTCTTTAGGAATTTTAACTTTTATGTATAGGTTCTGATTATGTGATTGATAACAGAAAGGGTTAATAGAATTGTTGAAAACCTCTTTTTGGTACATACAATTTGCAGGATTTTTGAATGTTTATTTGTATATAAAAATTGAAAGATATGTTGGAGTACGTAAAAACAATTCTGCAAAAAGTAAGCTTTGATATGTTTTTGTTTAGAAAGGAATTACAGAAATCTATAGATTGGCTTACAGATAATGAAAAGGGTGAATTAAAACTTTGGCTAAATGTTTCATTTACCGGCGAGCACCGTCAAATTATAAAGGAAGTGCTCGAAAGAAGAAAGTAGAAAAAAATTAAAATTTAATATTTAAACCTATTTTAAGGTTTAAGCCTGATAATTTTATCTGGTAATCTTTTTGATCATTAAAAGGACCGGTTTTTAAAACATTTCCGTCAGCATCTGTTAGTTTTTTATAATTATAGGTAGCATAATCACTTTGAATATAAAACCCTACCGTTTTGCCAAAATAATGTTTAAAGCCAATGCCAGGTTGAATAGTAAACCCACCACCGGCAACCCATACATCTTTTTGTGTATCAATAAATTTAAAATTGGAATAACCACCGGCTAAGTTTATGTAGATTAAAGTTTTTTCTTTATTTAATATTCTGAATTGAGCATTAATTAAAGCATTTAATGAATGTGCTTTGTTTGCAGAATCTTTATCGTGCGCAAAGCCGTTTCTGTCTAATTCTAATCCAATACTAAATTTATTAGATATAGCATATTGGCATGAAATATTTAATAATGCAGCAACTGCAGTTCCGTTTTCATTACTTGTGTCATTATCCGAGGTTCCAAAAATTCCCAATCCTGTGCCTAAACTTATTTCTAAGTTATTTTTTTGAATTGCTTGTGATAAAGCAAGAAATGGAGTTAGTGTAAGTAAAATAAAAAGAATTTTTTTCATAATCATAATGCTTAAATTTGTATAGCAAATATAAGCTTAAATTTATTTTAATTAAAATTTACAGATAGTTATATGGAAAAGGAAAAACGTTATCAGCATATAATAAAACAACTTGAAAGTTTATTTGAAGTCACAGAATTCCCTATTTCAAGAATGGCAACAATATCCTCAATACTGCATAATAAAATGGAAGGATTTTTCTGGACAGGATTTTACTTATTAAATAATGGTGAGTTGTTAGTTGGACCATATCAGGGTTCACTTGCATGTCAGAAATTAAAAAAGGATACCGGTGTTTGCTGGGCAGGGGTAAATCAAAAGAAAACAATTGTTGTGCCCGATGTGCATGAATTCCCAGGGCATATCGCATGTGATTCAAGATCAAATTCAGAAATTGTAATACCTGTGTTTAATAAAGATTCTGAAATATTTGGGGTTTTGGATATTGATAGCAAAAACTTCAATCAGTTTGATTCTGTTGATGCAATCTGGCTTGAGAAAATAGTAAAGATGATTTAGAATTGATTATTTATTTGGGAATCCTCCATCTTGCCTTGATGGGATTGCCATTGATTGGCGAGATAAAGAAGCGCCTGCAAAAATCCCATACCCGTTTTCTATATTGTTATAGACCATCACCGGCTCTGAGAATGGAGAATTTCCTGAATTAGTTTGAGATTCTACAGTTTTTGCATATAAATAATAGTCCTTTGAAATAGAATAAAGCGAGATGTTAAACATACTTGCGCTATCATTGTAATTATATAAATTGAAAATGTCTATATCAAGAGGAAATGTTTTTGTTTTTCCATTAAACAAATTATCGTTAACCACAAATGAGCCCTGCCATGTAGCATCAAGTGACGGGTCGTCGGAATAATTTAAATAAATATTTTGAACAGTGTTGCCGGAATAATAATCAAAAAAACTTTTCTCAATTTTTATTAAATAATAATTTGTTTCGTCTGCTGGGTCATTTATTTGTAAATTAAAGCGGAAATAGTTGCCATTCTGACTGTGGTACGATGTTGTGTCGATATTAATTATTGAAACAGGATTTGGTATTGTTGCCGAACTATTTGCAGTTTTGTCATTAAATGACGCAGAAATTTTATAATTTTTTCCAATTGATGGTATTAATGAATTGGAGGAATAATATCCATGCGAAGAATATACAAGTGTGTCAATTATTGTTTCGTTTTCGGATATTGTTACAATAGCATTATTTATTTCCTGTGGCTCGGCATCATCGAGAATGAAATGACTTTGAAATACCTGAACTTTAAAAGTAGAGTCGGCACTGAACAAGCAATTAATTACAGGTTTTCTTCCTTTGTCAGGAATTTTCATGTCAATATATTTTTTGCATGAAATAAATATTAATAACAAAGATGCAAATATTAAATATGTTGTTATTGACTTCATAATTTAAAATTTAAAACTGTAAGAAAATGAAGGGATTATTGGGAAAAGACTAATTTGTGTAAGTCTGTTATGTCCATTGTCATCTCTGTCAAAATAAATATAAAATGGATTCTTTCTGTTATAAACGTTATAAATTCCTATACTCCATGTTCGTACTCCCCATTTTTTCTTTTTGTGCATATTTACTCCAATATCTAATCTGTGATAGGAGGGTGTTCTGAAACCATTTCGTCCGTCGTAATATTGTATTTCGTTATTGTAAGTTGGTTGAAAATAAAAGTTATTATAATTATTTACAGAAGGGTATTTTTCAATAGGCAACGAAACAGCATTTCCTGTACCGAATACCCAGGTTAACCCAACGTCGATTTCTTCGGTAAAATTATGTGTAATGGCAACAGCTATATCATGTCTGCGATCGTATCTATATGAGAATTTTTTCCCGAAGTTTAAATTGTCAAATTGTCGGTTCGACCATGCTAAAGTATAGCCAATCCATCCGGTTGTTTTACCTTTTGTTTTACGAATTAGAAATTCTGAGCCGTAAGCCCATCCTTTTCCAACTTCTACTTTGTTTTCCCATGATTCGAATGAACCGAAGAAATCAACGCCTTCCTTATATTCAATTAAGTTGCTCATTGTTTTATAAAATCCTTCAACACTAAATTCATAACCTTTTACTATATCGTAAAAAATTCCTGCAGCATATTGATATGAAATCTGTGGTTTAATGTTATTTGTTACAGGTAGCCAAAGATCGGTTGGTAATCCTATTCCACTATTTGTTAGTAAATGTAGATTCTGATTCATTTGTGTAAATGCAGCTTTAAATGATAGTTTTTCATTTACTAAATAACGTGCAGCAATTCTTGGCTGTATTGATTTATAAAAACTTTCTTTAACATAAAATCCACATAAATGTATTCCGATATTAGCTTTTAATCTGTCGGTGATTCTTATGTCATCTTCAGCAAAGAGTGTGACTTCATTGGCATAGATATCAGAATTACCAAATGTTGTATCGATATTTGAAGAATTGCTTGCATCATCAATTTTAAAGACATTAACACCCGGAGAAAAAGTGTGATATGTTTCAGAAATTCCAAACATAATATTATGATTTGGGTTAGGGTGAAAATCGAAATCAAGCTTGGCGGTAAGATCATTTATACCCGAAAAATATGTAAACTCGTAATTATTTGTTGTTGTGTTACCATTTGTAGTTTCCTTTGATGTTGAGTTTTGACCAACTTCAAATCTATATCTGCTATATGTTAAGGTTAAATTTCCAAATAATTTACGATTAAACATATGATTCCATCGTAAAGCAGAAGTGATATTTCCCCAAAGTAAAGCTGCTTTTTGAGTTTCCTCATATTTTGTGCTATTATAAGTATAATCTTCTTTCATTTTAGAGTATGCTTTATCTCTTCCTGTATAAACACTCAGGAATACACGATTTGTATCTGAGAAAATGTAATTTACTTTGGCATTAATGTCATAAAAATAATAACCTGCAGATACACCACCTGAACTTGCTTTTATTAATGGTTGAGCTAGTGCATCAATATAAGTTCTTCTTGCAGAAATTATAAATGATGATTTTTCCTTTTTTAATGGACCTTCAATTGTGAATTTTGAAGAAATTAATCCTACAGAACCTTCACCATGAAATTCTTTATTATTACCTTCTTTCATTCTAATGTCAATGACTGAAGATAATCTACCGCCGTATCTTGCTGGAAAACCTCCTTTTATTAGCGAAACTGTTTGAATAGCATCTGCATTAAAAACTGAGAAAAAACCGAATAAATGATCGGCATTATAAACTGGAACTCCATCAAGAAGAATAAGATTTTGGTCAGGACCACCACCTCGAACATAAAGACCACTAGTTCCTTCGCTTCCTGATTGAACACCAGGCATTAGCTGAATTGTTTTTAATACATCAACCTCGCCAAAGATTACAGGTAACGATTTTATAGTGTTAATAGGAATTTCAAGAAGACTCATTTGAGTTCTTTCAATCTGATTTTCTTCTTTTTTAGCAGTTACTTCAATTTCATTTAATGAAACTGAGGGATTAATTTGAAAATTTAAATATTGATTTTCGGTTAAATTAATGTCTTTTCTGATTTGTTGATAGCCAACATAAGATATTACTAGATGAACTTTTCCTGAAGGGAGAGTTAAACTAAAGAACCCGTATGGATTTGTAATTGCACCACGATGTGAAATAGTGTCAAATACAGATGCTGAAATCATTTTTTCGCCTGTAGTTAAGTCGCTTATATATCCGCTAATAGTATATTTTTGTGCAACAACAACTATTGTATTTATAAGAAAAAATGAAAATATTATTAGTTTTAATTTCATTTGATTTTTTTTAATCACCGATAAAAAACTAAAATTACATTTTTTTATTGTTTGTCATATATAATGAATTTGATTTTGCGATTAATCTTAATTTATGCTATTAATGTTTGGTAATCTACTAAATAAATATTACTTTTGCAGCCTTAAATTTTATTAACTAAATTATTTAAAGTATGTTAAACCAGTATGAAACCGTTTTCATTGTAACTCCCGTTTTGTCTGAGCCTCAGATGAAGGAAGCGGTTCAAAAATTCAGAAACCTGATTACGGACAACGGAGGCAAGATTGTCCATGAAGAAGATTGGGGCTTAAAAAAGCTTGCTTATCCTATTCAGAAAAAAACAACCGGATTTTATTCTCTTTTTGAATTTAATTCAGAACCAGCTTTTATTAATAAACTCGAAACGGAATATCGTCGTGACGAGCGTATTATTCGCTTTATGACAACTAAATTGGATAAATTTTCAATTGAGTACAACATTAAAAAGCGTACAAAAGGAATGGGAAAACAAGTTAAAAACGAAAAATCGGAGGACTAAGAAATGGCATATACACCAGGCGCAGGTAGTGAAATAAGATATCTCACACCTCCATCATTTGATGTAAAAAAGAAAAAATATTGTCGCTTCAAAAAAAGCGGAATAAAATACATTGATTATAAAGATCCTAATTTCTTAAAGAAATTTTTGAATGAGCAGGGTCGTTTATTACCTCGTAGAGTTACAGGTACTTCTTTAAAATATCAACGTAAAATTGCTCAGGCTGTTAAACGTTCACGTAACATAGCTCTTTTACCATTCTTAACCGATTTGTTGAAGTAAATAAAGGAGGAAATACAAATGGAAATTATATTAAAACAAGACGTACAGACATTAGGTCATAAAGATGACTTAGTAAAAGTAAAAGATGGTTACGCACGTAATTATCTTATTCCTCAGGGTTTTGCTGTTTCTGCAACTGATTCTAACAAGAAAATAAATGCAGAAAACATTAAACAAAGAGCTCATAAAGAACAAAAACTTCGCAATGATGCTGAAGCAGCTGCTAAGAAATTAACCAGTGTTTCATTAAAAATTGGTGCTAAAACCAGTTCAACAGGTAAAATATTTGGTTCTATCAATACTATTCAGATTGCAGAAGCTCTTTCAGCTAAGGGTTATGCTGTTGAAAGAAAAAATATTACCATTTATGAAGCTGATAATATTAAAGAAGTTGGTGCTTTTAAAGCTAAAGTTAAATTATACAGAGATATTACAGTTGATATAGATTTCGAAGTAGTATCTGAGTAAGATTTTAATTATAATATTTAAAACCGGCTAAAGCCGGTTTTTTTATTTTATAGAACTGTGCAAGCGAGGATCGGGAACGCATGCATCAGAATAAGAATAAGGAAGTTTGGGTTATAGAAAGGCACAGGCGAGGACGTTGCGCCAGAAAGGTTTGATTTATGAAAGAGGTTAATGCGTTTAAACAATAAGCGCGAACGCTTATGTAAAAATAAAAAAACCGACAAAATTGCCGGTTTCTTTATGTATCTTTAGGTTTATGTTAATTCTTTATTAACTGTTTAGTAAATGAATCTTTTCCATTTGAAATAGAATAGATATACATTCCTTTACATAGTTTAATTCCATCAAAATCAAAATAGTTCTCGCCTCTTACAGCTACCATTGATTCTTTGTAAATAAGATTTCCAACAACATCGAAAACACTTAATTTAACTTCACCTGAACTAGGAGATATAAAACCAATTTTAGAACTATAGCTGAAAGGATTTGGTTTGCTATCTAAAACAGAAAATTTATTCTGATTTATTATTGAATAGCCTGTTCCGCCAGGGTGAATTGTGATAGCTAAAGATGTGTCGTCTACCTGATCGGTAACAGCTACAGGAGCTCCAAAAACACTAATGTAAGGAGTTACTGTAATAATTAGAGGATATGTACCTGCTGTTGTTGGAGTACCTGAAATAAGTGTACAGTATCTTGTATAAGGAGTAGTTACTGCAAATTCTCCATTAGCAGGATTTGTAACATAAGTTAATCCTGGAGGAATATTTCCAACAGATTTAATTTTAATTTTTACAATATTTATTGTAGAGCCACCAACAGATCCAGTTGCAGGAGGAATGATAGTAACAACCTGACTGTATGGTATACCAACTGTTCCGTCTGGTAGAATTTCAGGGCAAATTTCGCCTGGGTTTAACACATCCATACATGTTGGATCAGGGGTGCATTGTGCTTGAGTGTTAAAACTTGCAGCTACAATGCTTCCAATTATAAATAGAGAGTAAAGTATTTTCATAATTGTTATTTTTTCCAAAAATAAGAAAATTTCTGAAATAATCTATACTTAATAACCAATTTGTTTACTTTTTGTCGAAAATTTTCGAGAACTCACGTGATTTACGTTTTTTGCAAACACCTGAATGATAAATGTAACTTGCCATCAAAGGAATTACTGTAGTTGCTTCAGCATAAACCATTTGCTCGTAAACGGTTTCTACTTTTCCCCATGAAGACGCTTCACGAAGTGTAGAGCTTGAACAAGCACCATCTCTAACATCTGCAACAGTAATTTGAACTGCATATTTATGCATAGGAACATCATGTCCAAGAACTTCTGCGCAAATAACTGTATCCTGAGTAAAGTTTTTTGGAACTCCACCACCAATCATTATTAAACCGGTTTCGCCAGCTTTCATTTTAACCTGAGTTAATTCCAGAAAATCGGCAACTGCATCAATAGTCATATGTTTTTTAGGATGTTCAACCTGATGTTTTACCAAGCCAAAACCAGCAGAACTATCAACAAATGCTGGACAGAAAATAGGCACATTCATTTCATAACAAACTTGCACTAAAGAATCTTTTTTCTTTGAGTGTTTTGTTAAATATTTTCCCATTTCTTTGATAAATTCACGAGAGGAGTATGGGCGTGGTTCTAATGAATCGGCAATTTTGCCTATTGTTTTATCGCATTCCTGAAGTTGTTCTTCATCAATTAAAGTATCATAAATACGGTCGATATACAAACTTCTTAATTCTTTGTCGTCAGAATATTGACTTCCTTTATAATGTTTGAAACCTAAAGCTTCAAAAAAGTCCATGTCAACAATAGTTGCTCCTGTTGCTACAATACAGTCAACCATATTATTTTTTACCATGTCAACATATACCTGCATACAACCACCAGCACTAGTACTACCGGCAATTGTAAGAATTACAGAACATTTTTTATCTTCCAGCATTCTTTTATAAATGTCGGTTGCATTTGCAGTATCGCGTGATGTGAAAGACATATCGCGCATTGCATCAATAATCTGAGTTGAATTAATTTTTTTAATGTCAACGTGTTTGATAACGTCTTTTAAAACGTCGCTTTTTTTAAGCTTTTTCATTATGTTATTTATTTAGTTTTTAAATTTATATCCGATTAATTTGTAAATAAGTTTTGATGCAAGAAAATCTGAAGCAGGATTTTGCTCGTTAGGGCAAAGTTCAACAACATCAAATCCGACTACATTTCTTTTTTCGTAAACTTTCTGAAGGAAAGTAAGAACCTGATACCATCCCATTCCACCTGGTTCCGGAGTTCCGGTAGATGGTAAAATTGAGGGATCGAATGCATCTAAATCAATAGAAATGTAAACGTTTTTTGAAAGACGGCTTATTGCTTTCTCCATCCATTCAGTATTATCATGAATTTCGTGAGCATAAAAAATGTTCTCACGAATAATATTTGGAAGTTCTTCAATGCACTGACTGCGTATTCCAACTGCAATTACAGGACAAAGTTCCTGTGCACGAGCCATTACACAAGCGTGGTTGTATATTGAATGTTCGTATTCGGGACGTAAATCGGTATGTGCATCAAATTGTAACACACACATATCTTCGTAAGTTTCATAATGAGCTTTTATTGTCCCGAAACTTACAGAATGCTCACCACCAATAACTATAGTGTGTTGTTTACCAACGTATTTTTTTGCTGCCTGATAAACAGCTTCGGTCATTTCTTCTGGTGAGTTATTTTCGGTTACAGTTTCAGCAGTATGAATGCCAATAGTATATATCTCACGATTACTTTCAATATCGTATAATTCCATGTTCGCCGAAGCTTCTAGTATTGCTTCCGGTCCTTTGTCAGCTCCTTTTATCCAAGTACTTGTGCCATCGTAAGGTACTGGTAAAATTACAACTTTAGCGTTTTTTAAATCAGAAAATTCCTCAGGAATACCACCGTAATTTGTCATTAAAATAATTTTTTTGCAAAGATAAAAAAAAGGGTGGTTTAAGAAAAAATAATATTGTGCTTTAGCGGATTTAAAATCCGCAGTTATTAAAATCGGGATTAAAAAATCCCGATCAGCTTAGTTTTAATGAAATAAAATCATTTTTCTTATATCATTTGCAGAGTCAGAAGTGTCGTATTTTAATTCCTGTTTTTTGTTAAGCTTGAAATTTATTGGAATATGAAAGGACACATTAACTGGTTTACCATCTTGCATCCCTGGTTTCCAATCTGGCATTTTTGCTACAACTCTTATAGCTTCTTCATCTAAAAGTGGGTAAACCCCTTTTAAAACAGTGACACTATCTACTTTTCCCGTTTTAGAAATTATAAATCTAATAAAAACTTTACCTTCAATCCCTTTTTCTTTTGCATATGTAGGATATCTTATATTTGTCCCAATAAAATCCATCATAGCATCTTGACCTCCTGGGAATTCTGGCATAATTATAACCGAATCAGTTTTTTGCTCTGTTTGGCTATATGTATAATTTATAAATGATATTGTTATAAAAATAATTGCAAAGAATTGTTTCATAAACAAAGATTTTGTTTTTTCAAAGATAAAAAAAAGCCAGTGTATATTCACTGGCTTTTTTTAAAGAATGATATTTATTTCTTTTTTCTCTTAATAAAATATCTGATAGTAAATAATGTAGCAGCAATAATTAAAAGTATACTCCATGTGTTAACAATAGCCAGAACAATGAATTCTAAAATTTTCCATCCTGTTTTAACACCGTTCATGAAACGTACTCCAAAACTTGTGGTATAAGGTTCAACTTCTTTTTCGCTTTCTATAATAGTTCTCATTGTTGAACTTCTTTGATACATTTCAATCTTAATTGTACTATATTCAATTTTATCTTTTAATGAAAGTTCTTCAATTAAATTATTGTCTGATTGCTCCTGACGGTTTAATCTGTTTTCTTCGGCATAAGAAATATCGCTTAGTCTGTTTCCCTTATTATCGATAGCATTTGCAACACGGTTATCGTATTTTTTTAGTCTGTTTGCTGCAAGTTGTTTTTCTTTTATTGAAAGTGTTACATTTTCTGCTTTAATAATTCTGAAATCTAAAAATTCGGCTAATTTTCCAATAGCACGTAATGTGCTGTCGAGTTCAGTATTTGGAACTCTTAGAGTCATGTTGTTTATAACTCTGAAATGAATAATTTCTAAAGATGAATCTTCGCTATGGGCAACAATTTGTGTTCCCATTGGCTCTGATCTCAATTCTGTAAACTCAACAAAACCATTATGAGCACCGATAATGTCCTCAATTTTTAATGTTGCCCAACGTGCATCTTTTACTCTGAATTTTAAATCGGCGGTGCGTATAAATTTACGAGTAGTATCTTTTGATTCAACAGCTGCAGAAGATGAAATTACTTCCTGATTTGTAATAACTGAATCGGCCATTACCTGATTTGACATATCCTGACTTTCTTCTTCTTCAGCTTTTGCTGCAGATGTTTCAGCATATGAGCCTGGTAAACTTGATTTATTGTCTGAAGAACCACTTTCATCTCTAGAACTACAGGAATAAATTGCAGATATAAGAACTGCAAATACTAAAGAAAACATTGTTAACCTTAGTGATGATAATTTTTTTGCTTTCATAGTTGTATATTTTTTGATTATTAGTACACATAAAATATAAAAAGTAACCCAAATAAAATTTAAAATTATTGAAATATTGTGTTCAATAACTATAAATCATTAAAAATCTTTTGAATAAAAAAAACAGTTAGGTCGAAAGACCTGACTGCAAATAGAAGTGTTGCTGCGAAAAGCATATTTTGTTTTTAAGTAATAAAAATATATATCTTTGGTTATTAAAATATAAAAAACATGAAATCAAAATATACTTATTTGATATTTTTTTTTGTTACTATACTAGTCTCCTCATTTCTTATATGCTGTAGAAAAGAAAAAGAAGAATCGAATAACAATCAACTTAACATTAATAATACTGTAGCAAGTTTTGATAGTTTTTTCAGTATTGACTCTGGATCTGCAATATTTGTAAATACAGGATTATATACTGATAGCGTGATCTGGAAATTATGGAATGGTACAACATATTACCAACCTGCAATTGAAGTTTATTTTGATAGTTCTGGAACATATGATATAACATTAATTGTAAAGAATAATTTAGGTTCTGATACAATTAAAAAATATTTTGTAATTGAATTTAACTCAACTGAATTTATGAATGGAAATGTAAAAATAAATAAAGGTTGTGGTTGTGGATTTATTGCAGCAAATTTTAAAATAAACAATTATTTACCTTCACAAGGTAATTATCTTTATAATTGGAATTTTGATGAGCCATACACAGGAAGCGCAAATACTTCTACTTTGCCAACATCGTTTCATACCTTTAATTTGCCAGGTTTTTTTGTTGTTAATTTATTAATTAAAGATAATTTAGGAAATACAATAATTAACCCTAAAGATACAATTAAAGTATTAACAAATCCCGAAGATAATATTTGGTTTTCTCCTTATATTGCATCATTAATGGAACCAACGATACATTTTTATAGCGATACAAATAATTTAATATATAATAAATGGTATTTTGGTGATGGTGTTAATTCTGAGGAAATTAACCCGCAACATACTTATACTTCAAGTGGTCATTTCTCCGTAATTCATGTAATGAAATCAGTTAATGGGTGTATAGATTATAGTATTAATGGGGTATTAATTAATCCCTAATTCTATTTTTAAACAAAAAACAGTCAGGTCGAAAGACCTGACTGCATTTAAATAATATTTGGAATTTTATTTTAATAATCCCAATCCTTCTAAAGCTGATTTGTCTTCAGGTGATAACATAAGTACTTTATTAAAAAGAACTTTTGCTTCGCGGGTTTTTCCAAGTTTGAAATTTGTCCATGCATACATTAATAAAGCATCATAACTAAATGGATATAAGTTTACTACTTTTTCAAAATAGTTATTTGCTTTTGTATAGTCTTTTCTTTCGTAATAAATGTTACCAATTCTGTAATTTACAGTTGTGTTTGCAGGATTATTTTCTAATATTTTGATATAATGCGCTAGTACCTGATCCCAGTTTCCTAATGCTGAGGCTGGATAAACAATTCCTAAATGTGCTTCTTCACTCATAGGTTTTAATGCAAGAGCTTTTTCGTAATAAGCGGCAGATTCTGTAAATTTTCCTGCTTCGTAACTTAGCCATCCAAGTCTTAAGTTTTGTTCATAAGAATCGGCAGTATAAACTGTAGCTATTTCTTTTATTGCATTTGCATAGTCGCCGGTTGTTTCGTAAGTGTAACTTTGTTTAAAGGCATTTAAGATTTTATCATCCTGTGCATTTGAAGTTATAACAATACACAATGAAAATGCGACAAAAACTGATTTTAGAATTTCCATATTATTCCTCCGTAAATTAAATGTTGATTATATTTTTTGTTTTGAATAGTTGATTTAAAAACTTGTCCTCTAGTATGTACAGATTCATTTATTGTTAAATACTCAAAAGGCAGATTTTTGCCAGAATATGAATAAGAAATAAAGCAACTCAATTTTTTTATAACAGGAAATGAAATTTTTGTTCCTATTCTGTATAATGTTTCATCTGTAGTATTTAAAATAGTGTACCCATTGTTTTCGTTGTAATTTTGCAATGTTCCATATGAGCCATGAATGTCAATCCAAATATTTTTGGCTATTTTATAGCTCACTAACTGGTTAAATATTATTCTAAAATCTGGTCTTTGAGCGAATAGTGTTATAGCTGATTTAGAAAACAATGATCTGTTTTTATTAAAATAAAAGCCATAACCAGGAGTTAGTTGTATTTGCTTATATGAGTTTATACTAGAAAATGTAGCTGTAAAATCAAATAAACTTTTCTTGTAATTCTTTGTGTAATTAATACCTGCAACCCATTGAAATGAGGTTATGTTTTCTTGCTTTAATGGCATTTCGTAAATATATGCAGGTGGTGGTGGGGTAGTAGGAGCAGGCATTGGAATTGGTGTCAAACGAAGAAAGTTATAATCATATTTATTTGCAGTAAGGTACATAATGTTGCCAAATAGAGTATAGCTGTTATTTTTTTTTCCATAGAATGTTGGAGCAAAATAATATTGTAATATTTTTAATGAGTAACTATATTCATTGTAAAGTGAGTCATGATTAGGATTATCTGCAAAGAATAATTGTTGAAATCCATCTGCTTTTACATAATTAAATGAATGTAAAAGTGATATTTTCTTATTAAATTCATGGTTTAAACCCAACCCTGCAAAAATAAATTTTCCTGTTATATCTTTTTCCAGCCTGTAATTTTTGTTGTCAGGTTTTATAATCTCAACTTTAATATTATCGAAATCAGGTATAATGTTAAATCCACTTTCGAAAAATAGTTTGTTAATCTTTTTAGGTATTTCAGGTTTAATTTTATCTTTTATAGTTTGATTAAAACTTTTTGCATAATAACCTGCATCTCTGCTTTTGCCTGAAAAAAATAAAGAATAATAAATATATTCTAAAGCTATTTCGCTAGCAGAATTAAATTCTAATGCTTTTTCGAAATGAGAAATAGCCGACTCATATTCTTTTGTTTCGTAATAAGCAATGCCCAAACGCATTCTTAAATAAAAATAATCTATTTTGTTATAAAGAGCTTCATTGCCAAGTTTAATCAGTGGTATCCATTCTTGTTTCAAATACATTGAATATGTGACAGAATCAACATAAGTATAACTTAATGTATCATTAGCAAATATGTTAAGGCTTGAGATAGAAAATATAATTATTACAAGTAATTTCTTCATTTATTATGCCTCCACAAGTATAGCTCTTATTGATTTATTTTTTGATCTTACTTCGAAAACTGAAATACCATATTGTCCAATTTCAATATCAAAATCAATATTTACAACTTTTTTGTTAAGTACTTTAGCTGTTGTGTTTGATTTTAAAAGAACCTTAGTAGGATTCATATTGTCATCCATTGAAATATATTCAATGTTATATTCTGCTGACATAAACCGAAAAAATGGTGCGAAAAAATCCTGAATAATTAATTTTGGTAAACTAAATACTTCTGTTAACGAATAAGTGTCTTTAAGTTTTAAATTTTTGTAATAACCCAGCGATATTTTATAACAACCTAAATAAAAGAAATATAAAAGCGATTTTCTGTTGCCTTCAAAATGTTTGAAAAAGTGCAGAATTCCATCACTGAAAATATAAGCAGCCGATTTAGTATTGTGACAATAAATGTAAGTATTATTATAAATATCGGTAATAACTTCCCATGACACATTTTTTTGTGTTCCGTTTTCTTCGTATGAAATATTGAATTTCTGTCCGGGTATAAAAGTGAAAGCTTTTTTTATTAATTGATTTACTTCAATATTTGAAATTAATGTATTTTGTTTAGGAATATCAAAAGAATTAAAATTTAATCCGTTCTCTGATTTTGAAACAAAATGATTTATAGGATAAAATAAGGTTTTTGAACCCGTAAAAGGAGTCGCTTGCAATTGCATGTGCAAATGAGGTTCTGGTGATCGCCCACTATTGCCAACAGCAGCAATAATTTGTCCGGGTTTAACAAAATCACCTTTAAAAACCTTAATACTTCCAGCTTTTAGATGGCTTAATTCTGAATATAGAAAATCGGCATGTTTAATTACTATTGTATTTCCCCAATTGTGTTGCAGGTTAACATTTCCAACAGCATTATCCGGAATTCCGTCAATAACTTCTTCAACTGTGCCGTACGCAGGAGCAATAACAGCTTTGTTATAACACAAATAATCCTCTAATGATGCGCCATTAGAAACGTATGTTTTGTTATCAGCACTTCTTATTGTGAAATCCCAAGCATGTTTCCAATCATCTTTATGTGTTATTTCTCCGTTGTGACCCTGCTCAACATGCCATTCTCCCCAAAAAGGAAGCTTAATAGGGAAAGTAGAGAAGTTCTTACTAAAGCGGTTTACAGAAATCAAAAAGCTATAAAGATTTTTTTCAGGCATAAATTGTTGCAGGCTGACTTCAGAAATGTATTTATAAAACTGTGTTCTGAAGCGCAAAGAATAAATAAACATCAAAACAACAATATTAAAAGGCAATGAGTAAACGGATAAATGCCACGTATTGAAAAACATACTACTGCCAATTGTTATTATTGCAGTAACAGGTATAACAAGAATTGCCCAAAGATAAGAATTTCGAGATGGAATCATAAAGAATCCACCGATAGCAATCGAAGTAAGAATAAAATTAAAACCGATATAGGTATAGTTTGCTTGTGTTATATCGCTCCCAATTAAAATGAAGAAAAAATATGCAGCATAAAAACCTATCAGTGATAGTGAAAAAGCAATTCTTGAATATACTAATAACCCTATAGAAATAAGTATTCCGGCAATAAAGTTTTCCTGAAAAAATATAGCACCTAATGAAAGTAAATAAGTTTTTATTGAAACGGGAATAATTACTAAATTCCATTGATTATATAAATCTACTAATCCTTTTCCGCCAATACTATATAACTCGTTCATGAAATAAATACCTCTTTCAGAAATTCCTAAGGAATTAAATTCATGTGATGACATTTGAATAATCCATAATGCAAGTAAAAACGGTATACTTAAAAACGGAAGATTATACTTGCCAATAATTCCTTCAAGTGCAACAGTAATAAATAATGTAAGTAATCCGGAAAAAGCAATAACAGTATATAGCTCCCATGATGGTGAATAATATGATCCTAATCCAAGGCCTACAAGTAAAGCATTAAACCCATATAGTCCGCTCGATATTTTGTATGTATTTAGTCCGATTAAATAAGAAGCCAGATTTGCAGCAATAATGCAAATTAATCCACCAATTCCTGTATATGGATCTAAAAAAGTTAGCAATATTAACAATGAAGCAAATAATTTGCTTTTAGAAAAGAAAACCTGAGGGTAGCTAAAAACTACCCCCTTTAAAATCGTTAATATCGCAAATTTAATTTTCACCAAACAATTTAAAGCTCAAATTTAACAAGATGTTCTGGAACTATTTCATTTTTCATGATATTATCGGGAGTTTCATTTCCTCTTATTACATGAGCTTTACTTTTTGAGTCGATTAGAACAATATTTGGGCGAAGTGTTATGAATTGCATCCATTGTGTCATATTATAAGCTCCAATTCTACTTATTACAATATTATCACCTTTTTTCATTGGTGGTAATTGTACGTTTTCACGGATAATATCAATGTTCATGCATAAAGGGCCATAAATAATTGTGTCTTCTGTATGGTGGCTGAATTGCTGAGCTGGTGTAACTTTGTGGTCATACCAGAATGAAGTGAATAATAAATTTACGCCAATATCTATAATAGTTGCAAGCTTACCTTCAGGCAGACGTTTGTTTGCAAGTACAGTACCTGCTAAATATCCGGCATCGTCAATAAGTGAACGACCTGATTCAAGCATAAGTACTGGTAGATGTTCGTGATTAATAGGACTATTAATTAAAGCAGTTGTAATAGCATCTGCATATTGATCAAAAGATGGACATGTGTCGGAGCCTGGTAAAAATGCACCTTTAAGTGTGTTTTTTGATGCAAAACCACCACCCATATCAATATATTTTATATAGTGATTGAATTTCTTTTCAATTGCAACAGCTAAATCAGCAAGTTTTGCAGCAGCAGTTCCGTAAGCCCATGGAGCTAAAATATAAGTTCCGATATGACAATGCAAACCAACCAAATCTAATTTTTTGCTTAACATTATGCGGTTAATGGCTTCCCATGCTTCACCGTTTTCGTAGTTAAATCCAAAGCGTGACCATAATGGGTAAATTCCGCAGTCCATGTTAACACGAATTGCAACTTTTGGTCTTTCTTTCATTGTGTTAGAAAGACTAATAATTGTGTACAATTCATCAAAATGATCGATATGAATATATGACCCGTGTTTTATTGCTTTTTCTAAATCTTTAGCAGATTTATCAGGACCGTTAAACAAAATCTTACTAGCTGGAACTCCATTATTTATTGCTTTATCGTATTCAAATCCTGATACAACTTCGGCCCATGAACCTTCTGTGTGAAATATGTTACAGATTGCGTTCATGTAGTTTGTTTTGTAGGACCATGCGAATTGTACTTTTGGATATCGAGTACTAAAAGCTCTGTGTGCATCGCGGTATGTTTCACGAATTGTATTTTCAGACATTACATATAGAGGACTTCCGTATTTTTCAATTAACTCCTTTACAGATACTCCATCAATTTCTGAAATAGGTTCGTATTCGGTTTTCATGCCGAATTTATTAGGCATTCCTGTTTGTAATTTCTTTATTATTGGTCTCTCGAAATGTTTCTTTTCCATATATTTATTAATGTTCAAAGTTTAACGATTAAATTTCATTTTTTTACAGTTAGACATTCTAACTTTTTAAAGTTCCCCGTTTGTTGATAATTGTTCGAATTCTTTTAAATCAACTATCATATCCCATGAGTAACGAATAAACATTTTTCCTGATTCATATGTTGTAAATGGTTTTACTTTTCTACCTAAGGCAAGTTTAACCATTGCTTCCGGAAGATTTTGCCCAGCACCAACTGCCAGATAAACCCATGCAGGTATTCGTGGATTTATTTCAATCAGATAATATTTATTGTCGAATGTTTTTATAAGTTCTAACTCCATTCCGCCACGCCATTTTGTTTTCTTTAAAATTTTATGACACAAATCCAACATATCCTGATCATCAAGTGTGATACCGCCCCAGGCTTTGCCTTTATCGGTAATATATTGTTTACGCATTGGAACTGCACCAATTGTATTTCCTTTACCATCGCCTAAAGCAATAACATTAACCTCAGTGCCTCTAATAAATTGTTGAATTATAATTGGAACACCCCATTTAGTTGCAATTTTGTTAAAATAAAGTGCTACTTGTTCAGGGTTAAATGCTACATATGCATCATAAAACTTTCCTTTAACAAGTAGGGGATAGGAAAATTCAGGTGTTAGGGAATCAATTTCACTAATACTATTTATTGGGCGGCTATGAGGTACATGTACTCCATATTTTTTACCAAACTCAGGGAGCTTGGTTTTATGTCGCTCTTCAAATTGTTCCATTGTTGGCAGCCAAGTACCAATTCCCATTTCATTTAATTTGTTTTCAAAAGATATAAATGAATAAAGTTCAGCGTCAAAATTTGGGATAAGTACATCAATTTTCTCAATAGAGTGAATATATGATAGTCGTTGAAGTAATTTATCGCTGCCAATTGATGGGTAAGGTACCTGATAAACCTTATCTACAACATTATGCATATATATTCCTGGTTCAAGGTTTTCATATGCTAATCCTATAATTCGAACATCGAAAACTTCTGACTCACGAAGCGCACGAATTACTGGAATGCCAGGTCCGGGATTATCTGTATTATTTAATCCTGATACAGCTACTGTTATTTTAGTTTTCTTCATGTTCCTCAATCATATTATATAAACGAAGCATAGCCATAAAATCAAGAAAGCTGCGTTCAAATGTTGATTCGTCAACATCATAACTTGTCATTATGATCTTTTTAATTTCTTTTTCATTTTTGCCATCTTTGAGTAAGTTTAAAATTTCAGCTGCAGTTGGATTTAGTGAAAAAGAATCTCCAGTTGTTGGATCGAAAATAAAACCAGTTTCGCTTACGGCTATTTTCTTTTTTAATTTCATAGAAAAAATTTTAGATTATTATTTTGTAAAAGTATAGTTAAACTATTTTTATCTGTTATAAAATTTTGTAAAAAGATTATATAATTTCATAAAATAAAAAAAACCTCAAAGTGTAAACAATGAGGTTTTATTTTATAATGCTTTTTAAATTAATAAGTTGTATTGGTTTTCCCTTTTCCTTGTTTTGAGAAATTTTTAGAATCCATAGGCAAACGACCAACATAAACATTTACACATCCTGCATAATTTGGATCGCCACCAGGTATAGCAACTCTTACAATATAACGCTCACTTTTTTTAGGAGCAACTTCTAAATACATTTTATCAGAGTTTTTCTTATTGTCAAAAACAACTTTGTCAACAGCAATACGTTCAGTATTCCATAGTGTATCTACATTTACCTTTTTATCTTTTACAATTAAATTACCAAGATCGTCGGTTGCGTAATCGCCTGTTTCGGTAAGTTTATAAATTACTGTTGTATCTTTTCTGATGCTTGCAATAGTACGTTTTGTTTTTCTTTCAGGATTAACAATTTTCCATGCAACATCTCCTAATTTAGGATCGCTGCATACAAATATACGATATCTCTGATTTCCATATAAAACTAAAGAAACACTTGAGGTGTCACCGGGTGAAAGTTTTGCAAAAGAAGATTGACTTCTGTAATCATAATCGTCTAAGTTATCCTCACAAAATTTTTTCTTTTCGCACTGAGCATTTGTCTGAAGTGACATAGCAAAACAAAAAAGTGCGGTGGAAATTGTTATAAGTCCTATTTTCATATATGCTTTTTTCATGACTTGTAATCTTTTTTATTTAACCAATTAGCTCTGCGCGAATAGCTTTAATTTTTGATGAAATTTCTTCAAATTGCTTCTTAGTAATTATTTCATCTGTATTATCATAAAGCTTATCAAATGACTGTTGAAGATCTAAAAGTTTATTATAAAGTTCAGGTTCGTTCTCATTCTCACCTAATGATTTATACATATCAAGTAAATTTTCTAATAAAAGACCCTGATCTGCAATTCTGATTACTATTTCATTATCAGGATTAAATTTATCTACAGATTTTATCGCAATATTTACACTTTCAATCCAAGCACCTGTTATCATTAAGGGTAGCAAATTTCCCTGACCTTGTTGCTCAAGAAAACGAACAGCGGTACTATATGAGTCATTGCTAATCTGGAAAAGTGAATCACTATTACTCATATTAGCATCAATACGACTTACAATTTTTTCGTCGAAACCTTCAGTAAGCCCAAGCTCATCAGCCATTTTCTTTGTAACTGAGAAGTATGAAAAGGTTTCTTTGTTTTGTTTAAATACAGTACAATAGCCTAAATCAGATGCGTAAATACCTAAATTAATTGCTTTTTTCTGATTTGTTACATATTTTGCTCTGTTATCAGTTGAATTTAGATTCTCTTTGTTATATTTTGCATTTGCTTCATATATAAAAGAAAAAAGTTCAATTGGTGAAGGAATTTTAACTGTGCTTTTTTGTAGTTCAGTTATTTCATTTGTTGAAGTTGAATCCTCTAAAATGTTTTCTACAGGTGGGGTTGAATCATTGCAGGAAAACATAATTACAGACAGACTACTTAAGAATAGCAGTTTTAAATATTTCATGTTCATAAACTATAAAGTTTTACAGATATAAGTTTAAAGTTCAAAAATAGTAAATATTTGAATAAACAAATAATAGTTTTTAGTAATAGAATGTTTTTTTTTTATTAATTAGTTGGCTTATTGAGTATTTTTTGAAAAGAAAAAACTAACTTCGGGTTATGAAAGTTAGAGTTTTTATTTTTATAATTTTCTTGTTTGAAAGTACCTATGCACAGAATATTGCGCCTGATTTTACAATTACTGATATAAACGGAGTTACTAGAAATTTATATTCAGAATTAAATAATAATAAAACTGTAGTGCTTGATTTTTTTTCGACAAATTGTGGTTCCTGTATTTCAGGAATTCCGATTTTGGAAGATATTTGGCAATCATATGGAAGTAATGGCGATTCTCTTTGGGTATGGGGAGTAGAAGTAAATGGTATTACAGACTCCGCAATTATTGCATTTCAAAATCAATATCCTTTTTCATATCCTGTTTTTGGTACATATACTGATGATATTATTGTTCCTTTATATAACGTTACTTATACTCCGCAATATTGGGTAGTATGCCCTTCTTATTCAATGAAATTTGTGTCAATTTCTAATTTAGATGAAGCAATAAAAGGGTGTAAAGAATCATTGCCGGTAAATGAGTTTTATATCGAAAATAATAACTCATGGTTTGTTTTTGAAAATAATAAGCTAAACTTGTTTGTCGATAATAATTATTATCCAGCAAAATTATATGTTTACAATTTGTTTGGAAAAATTATTAATGTTTTTGAAATTTCAGATAATTCCCAAATAATTAATTTAAATAATTTAACTTCGGGAGTCTTTTTTATTTCTTTTTTAACTTCAAAAGGAAATGCTTTGAATGGAAAAATTTTAAAATGTAACTTTTAATCATAATAATTCGTCATAAATTTTTAATTATAAACCATAAATTCAAATATCAATGAAAAATTTCCTTAAGTACATGTTAGCTACCATAGTTGGAATTATTGTAGTTAATTTAATTTTCTTTTTTGTTTTTTTGATTATTGTCGGGTCATTATCTGGTGGTAAGGAAGAAGTAAAGATTGAGTCATCATCAATTCTTCACATCCGACTTGATTATACAATTGCTGAAAGAACATCTGATAATCCATTTCAGAATATGAGCTTTGGATCTTTTGAACCTTCAACTAATTTAGGTTTAAATGATATTCTTAAAAATATCAGAAAAGCAAAAGAAGATTCAAATATAAAGGGTATTTTTCTGGATATTCCTAATCTTGATGCAGGAATTGCAACAATAGAAGAAATAAGAACAGCTCTTCTTAAATTTCGTGAATCGGGTAAGTTTATAATTGCTTATAATGATATGTACACTCAAGGTTCATATTATTTATGTACTGTAGCAAATAAAGTTTACTTAAACCCACAAGGATCTGTTGAGTTTAAAGGATTGTCTTCAGAAGTAATGTTTTTTAAAGGTGCTTTAGAAAAATTGGGAGTTGAGCCTGAAGTTATTCGCCATGGAAAGTTTAAAAGTGCTGTTGAGCCATTTATTCTAGATAAAATGAGCCCCGAAAATAGAGAACAAACATTGACTTACATAGGGTCAATGTGGAATTTTATTCTTCAAGGTATTTCTGAACAAAGAAAAATTAGCGTGGATAGCTTGAATTTATATGCAGATAGTATGTTGGTTACGAATGCGCAGTCATGTGTTGATTTGAAATTAGTTGATGGTTTAAAGTATTATGATGAGATAATAGATATTTTAAAAGAGTCTTCAAAAATTGAAAAAAACAAAGATCTTGAGTTAGTTGCAATGAATTCTTATAAAAAAGTTCCTGGAAATCATATTCCTGGAAAGAAGAATAGAATTGCAATTATTTATGCAAACGGAGAAATTGGAATGGGTAAAAGTGATGATGAGAGTATAGGATCTGAAGGTTTATCGGAAACAATAAGAAAGGCAAGAAAAGATACTACAATAAAAGCAGTTGTATTCAGAATTAATAGTCCCGGTGGAAGTGCACTTGCATCTGATGTTATTTGGCGTGAAGTTGTTCTTTTGAAGAAAGCAAAACCAGTGATTGTTAGTATGGGCGATGTAGCTGCATCTGGTGGTTATTATATTGCTTGTCCTGCTGATGTGATTGTAGCGGATCATACTACAATTACAGGATCTATAGGTGTATTTGGTTTATTATGGAACGGACAGAAGTTATTAAACGATAAATTAGGAATAACAATTGACGAAGTAAATACAAATGCAAACTCAAGTATTGGTTCAATGGTTAGAAAAATGAAACCCGGAGAAAGAGCAGTTATTCAGAAAAGCGTTGAAGAAATATACGATGTATTTATTGGTCATGTAGCAGATGGTCGTAAAATGGACAAAGCAAATGTAGATAGCATTGGACAAGGAAGAGTATGGAGTGGTGTTAATGCAAAAGAAATAGGTTTAATTGATGAGTTTGGCGGTATTGAAAAAGCAATTGATATTGCAAAAGCAAAAGCTGGTATTACATCAGAAGTTAAGCTTGTTGAGATGCCTGAAAAGCTTCCATTCTTTGAACAGTTTATGAAAAGTATGAAAGAAAATGTTTCAACTTCAACTTTAAAGAATGATTTAGGACCTGCATACAGATATTATAAAACATTAAAAAGTTTAACTGGTATTAGTGGGGTTCAGGCCAGAATGGCATACGATGTTTTTATTTATTAATAAAGGAAAATATTAAAAAATAAAAGGAGGTATTGCAAAATACCTCCTTTTATTTTTCTATGAAAAAACTATTTTATAATAAGATATTTATTGAAGGTCTGATTTAATGAAGTGCCAATAATAATATATGTTCCAGCTGGTAAATTATTTTCCAGATCAATAGCACTAATTGAATTTCCAGAAAAATCAGTAATTAATACTTTTGAATAAAGTTCTTGTCCCAAAAGATTCCTTACTACTACTAAAACTTCAGTTTCGGGTTCAAATGCAGTTATATTGATATTAGAATTTTCATTTTTTGTAATTGGGTTTGGAAAAACTTCAAATGTTAAAGGCAATTTCTCAATTTTTGATAAATTAACAGAAATAAGGTCACTCAATGTACTTTTTCCATCAAAATCAGTTTGTCTTAATCTGTAGTAACTATTTCCATGCAATGGATTTGAATCAATAAAATTGTAATTTGTTAAAGTATTACTGTTTCCTTGTCCTTTAATTTTTTCTATTTCTTCAAAATCCACTCCGTTTTTTGACCTTTCAATTGTGAAGAAATCATTATTAATTTCTGTACTTGTTGCCCAGTCTATTTTTACAACTCCATTTTCAACTAAAGAAGTAAAAGAAGCTATTTCTATTGGCAATGATCCATTAGATACGGTAGTATTAGTAGGAATAGTACTGTTTGTAAAGCCAAATGTTTCACCTGGACCTGTAAAGGAACTTGCTGTTATTGAGCCTGAACCTTGAATAACACCACCATTGCCATTATCAAAATTTCCAGAAACTGTTATAGTTCCATTTATTGTAACAGCATCACTATTGTTTTTATTAATAAAATTATGTAAAACAATTATTTTTCCACCTGAACCTACATCTATGGTTGAACCATTACTAAATGTTAAATCCCACACTTTTAAAGTTCCAGTAACATATAGTCTTCCACCTGTTTTAATTTCTAAATTATTTGTTAATGTTTGTAAAGATTTGCCAGAAGCAATATCAAGTATTCCGGCAGTTGTAGCTGATACATTCAAATTTACTTGAGTTCTGATATAAATTTCTGTAGTTCCACCTGGATTATTACCTGGATTACAACCACAGGATGCTCCGCCAGATGTACTGGACCAATAACCATTTGCATTCCAATTACCATCAAATCCACCACCATCAAGTATTGAATAATACTTTGTTGCTGCTTGGGTCAGCGAGATGAAAATAAAGGTAAAAAATAATAGTAATTGAATTTTCATGTTATAAGTGTTTTTACTTACTCTTATACAGTAAAAATACTCATATGTTACAGGAGGATATATTAAATTTTGACGAAAATTGCTTTTTAAAAGATAAAAAAATACTGATAAAATATTTATCAGTATTTTTTTATATCTATATATCTATGATATATAATATAATAATTTAAAAAAATTGTAAAAAATAATTGTTAATAATTTTACAAATTAATTTGTTACGAAAACTGAAGAATTGATTTTTTAATGATTTCTACAGCTTCCATAATTTGTGCTTCATTAATCACAAGAGGAGGAGCAAAGCGAATAATATGCTGATGGGTTGGTTTTGCTAACAAACCATTATCTTTCATTGCAACACAAACATCCCATGCTTCTTTACCGTTTTTAGGTTTAATAATAATTGCATTTAATAATCCTTTTCCACGGATTAGTTCAATCATATCACTTTTAATTTTTCCTAATTCATCACGGAATAATTTACCCATTTTCTCTGCATTTTCTGCAAGTTTCTCGTCTCTTACTACTTCCAAAGAAGCAACTGCTACAGCGCATGCAAGAGGATTTCCGCCAAATGTTGATCCATGTTCACCTGGTTTAATGGTTAACATAATTTCATTATTTGCAAGAACAGCAGATACTGGCATGAAACCACCTGATAAAGCTTTTCCTAAAATTAAAATATCAGGATGTACATTTTCATGATCGCAAGCTAAAAGTTTTCCGGTTCTTGCAATACCTGTCTGTACTTCGTCAGCAATAAACAATACATTATTTGCTTTGCAAAGTTTGAATGCTTCTGCTAAATATCCATTATCAGGAACAAAAACACCTGCTTCACCTTGAATTGGTTCTACTAAAAATCCAGCTACGTTTGGATCCTGTAAAGCTTTTTCCAAAGCTTTTAAATCGTTATAAGGAATTGTAACAAATCCAGGAGTAAAAGGACCAAAACCACTGTATGAATCAGGGTCTGTTGAAAAAGAAATAATTGTTGTTGTTCTTCCATGGAAGTTACCTTCGCAAACAATTATTTTAGCCTGATCTTTTGCTATACCTTTTACATCATATCCCCAGCGACGACAAAGTTTAAGTGCAGTTTCGTCTGCTTCAGCACCAGAGTTCATCGGAAGAACTTTATCATAACCAAAAAATTTAGTTACAAATTCTTCATAAACTCCAAGTTTATTGTTAAAAAATGCGCGAGAAGTTAATGTAAGATTTGAAGCCTGATCAACCATAGCTTTTAAAATCTTTGGATGACAATGACCCTGGTTAACAGCAGAGTACGCTGACAAAAAATCATAATAGCGTTTGCCTTCTACGTCCCACATAAAAACTCCTTCACCTTTTGCTAAAACTACAGGAAGCGGATGATAATTATGAGCTCCAAAATGTTCTTCTAATTCCATGAAATCATGTGATGTCATTTTTGCTGATGTTTCAACCATAATGTTAAATTTTAATGTGTTTTTATTTTTTGCAAATTTGGAAATAAGTTTTTGATTTTTTTTAATCGCTTAAAAAATAAATATATGTTTAATAAAAGAAAGTGCCTAGAGTGTCTAAAGTTTAGAGTGCCTAAAGTTAGAAATGGAATAAATTAGTTTTTTAATAATCTGATTAAGGCAATTTCAGCAGCAATGAAAAATAAGGTTAGTAAAATAAAATATTTCCAAAGTGGTTTGCCCTGTTCGTTCTGTTTTAATTGATTTGATAATGTTTCGTTATTGTTACTATTAAATAATTCAGTTTTTATTCCTTTTTCCTCAAATGAATTTTTAATTTCTTCTGGCGAAAAATAGTCTGCTAAAGATTCTTTTCTGTTATAATTAAATGAAACTGTATTAAAAACATTTCCTTTTAAAACTATATCATAAAAACCATCATAGTTTACCTGATTGCCCGGGAGTAATGTTATTTCAGAGTTTCCTTTTATTTGTGATGGAATAAATGATTCGCCTGATTTTTGATTTTTAATTTCAATTACATTTTCGGTTTCTCCAATTGAGTTTTGAACTGAAACAGATACT
Organism: Bacteroidia bacterium; assembly: GCA_016218155.1. Classification (NCBI taxonomy): domain Bacteria; kingdom Pseudomonadati; phylum Bacteroidota; class Bacteroidia; species Bacteroidia bacterium. Next base: position 58,182 of record JACREQ010000047.1, on the reverse strand, counting down.
TCGGGAGAGATTTCGTAACAAATTTCAGGTGTTATTTTGCTAAGTGAGCAAATTCTATAAAATATTGGAACAAATAACGGGTGTACAGTAAAGTTTGTAGATTTATCATCGAAAGGAAAAGAGAATGCATAAATTTTTCCTTTATTTTGTTCTGTAGATAAGAGCAGGGGATAACCATTTCTTGAAATTAACAATTCATCAAATCTGTTTTTGCCAGATGCTTTAAAAACAAGGCTTTTACTGATTGTTGGAAGTTGCGGATTGTCTTCTATTTTTTGAAATACATTTTTAAAGAATGGTGATTTATCATTTATCGAAGCAATTTGACTTTTTGTTGAGTCAGATATTCCTGTATTTATTCCGTAAGAAGTTAAAAATGTATTATAGTTAGTAGTGTTTGTTATCTGAGGAATAAAAACAATACTGCCTCCTTTCTCCGAAAAGGAATTTAATTCCTGATGCAAACCTGAGCTGATATTTTTTAGTCCGTTTAATATTATTACCTGATTTGATTGAAAAATCTGGAAATTAATATTTTTCTCAGCCATCTCTGTAAAAGAAAATAGTGAATCGTCTTTAAAAAGATTGTAGAAATATTTGGACTGAATATCTCCGTTTATTGCCAGTATATTAATTTTATTGGTAACATCATAGTTGAAGAAATATGAATTGTCATATGTTATCGGATAATCGGTAAGTTCAATTTTTCCACGAATTATACCTTTTGTGATATTTGAGTATGCTAAAGTAATTGTTTCGCTACTGTTTCCTGCGATTGAAAAGTTACTCATAGTCTTAATCGAATCGTTAACAAATAACTTTACAGGAATATTTTGGTAAGAATCTCTGGAATGATTTACAATCTTAACCTGAAGTTTTTCCTGTTGATTTATATTGTGTTCGGGATATTCGAACCAACACGAATCTATTGAAATATTTTTTGCAGGTAATGGAATAGATGGAAATAACATTAAAGAAAGACTTGAATCAGCATTAATATTTTCAGGGTCGATAAAATATTTCTGAAAATCGCTAATCAAACAAAAGTTAACAGGATTGTATTCGTTGTTAGTTTTTGCAATATCTTTTGCTCTTAAAATAATATCAGAAAGTTTAATAGAACGTGGAGATGTGCGTATTGCCGAAATATAATCTATAAGTTGGTCGCTGTTTAAGATATGTTGATGTTTTGGTTCCAGATCATTAGTAATTAAAGCAAAATTAGTTGATGCAGGGTAAACAGAAATAATTTCGAGTGCTTTGTTTTTTGCTTCTTCAATGAGGTTTCCATTAGTTCCGTCGGCATTCATCGAAAAAGAATTATCGATATAAATTGCAACTGCTGGTGAATTTGTTTTAGAAGTTTGATTTTTTGCAGGAATGAAAGGCTGTGAAAATGCGAAAACAAGACAAATAATTGTAAGTATTCTGGCAAGTAATACAAGTAAATGTTTTAATCGGTTTCGCGAACGTGTTTCTTTTGCTACATTGAAAAGGAATTGTAAGCTACTAAAATAAATAGTTTTGTACCTTCTAAAATGAAAGAAGTGTATTATTATAGGAATAGCAATTAAGCCTGTAGCAAATAAAAATGTTGGGTATAAAAAACTCATTACTTAAATAATTGCAGCAAAGTTAATCGTATTATGCAAAATATTTAATTTATATTTTTTTGTTCATAATGTTTAAAAAATAAAAAATGTTAAATATTAATTAAAAAGCTTATGATGCTTATAAATGGGATATTTTAAGAAGTCTAAAAAATAAAATAATAAACAAAAAAAAGAGGCAACCTAAAAGATTGCCTCCTTCTGAACAGATTAATGTTCTTACTTTACAGCTTTTGCTAAGCCTTCGCCAGCTTTAAATTTAGCTACTTTTTTAGCAGCTATTTTAATAGCTTTTCCAGTTTGTGGGTTGCGACCGTTTCTAGCAGCTCTTTTAGCTACTGAGAAAGAACCGAATCCAACTAGAGCTACTCTGTCACCTTTTTTAAGTGCTTTTGTAATAGTAGCAACGATAGCGTCAATAGCTTTTCCTGAATCAACTTTAGTTAATTTTGATTCTTTTGCAACTGCATCAATTAATTCTGCTTTGTTCATGAAGTTTGGTTTTTAGTTAATAATTAATTTTACATAAACATAACAAAGATAATATGTTTTCTGTTGTTTCAACATTAAAACAATAGTAAAATTTGCAATAGAATAAAGCCTCTTAGGGCATATATAGGGTTAAGTTATTGATTATCATAATAATTAAGCTATTAATAACTTGTTGATAATTCAGTGATTGCACATAAAAAAAAATAAAATAATGTGCTAAATCGTATATTAACAGCGTGCAAAACAGCATCCGTTTTTAGCCTGAAATGCTCAAAAACGTCATTTTTTTCTTAATATGATTGAAAACTGAAAAAAAATCGAAATATTTTGGCATTCCACAATACCTGTTTTAGTCATTATTAATAGTATTTATGGCGTATTTTTAATCTGTAGTCTAAAAAATAAACCTTAATGTTAACAGGCTATTTGTAATTTTGAGTGATTGCACTATCATATTATTATTGGAAAACTACTATAATATATAGTGTAAATTTATTTTCCGGTTTTAGTAATGTTTCCGCTAAGTGGATTAAATTCAATATCACTGCAATTACCCTTTAAAGAATTTACAGGTAGATTGTTTAGAATACCAAACTGAGCAATCGGAAATTGTTTTTCTAATAATGCATTATTTCCAACTGAAAGGTTTATTGTTGCCATTTCGGGTATTCTATATACAATGCCCTGTTTTGTACTTGCTTTTTTATGTTTGCTTATTGCAGTATCAAGTTGTGATAAATTACCGTTTCTGTTAACCTCTATAATTAATGGTAAGGCTTTATTACTCTTTTCGGCAAATAACCCTTTTTCGGGGTATAAAAATGCCATAACTTCTCTTTTACCGCAATTCTCAATTGCCGGATAATATAAGAAACGATAATTATATTTTCTTGTATAAGTTTTACCAATAAATAATGAAAGATATTCTTCTTCCTCTTTTCTTAGCTCAGTTATTATTATTTCAGCCGATTTAACTTCGGGTAGCTTATTGTATGCTCCGGAAAGAAGTTTAAACAGACGTTTCCTTAAACGCATAATATGATGTGCAGCTTCTTTTGCTTTGTCTTCAAATGTTGGAGCCTCTATTGTTTTTTTTTGAACAGGTACACGAACCCAGCTGGTATCAACCTTTACCTGCTTCCAAACAGTATCAATAATTTCTTTTACATATTCTTTTTGTGAAAGGGTGGTAAATATATTGGAAGGAAAATACTGTTGGTTATAATTAGCGTTCTTTGATAATGAAGGTATATTATATTCATTTTTTGTACTATTAATAGATAGTAATATGCCGTTATCTGTAAGGTTTAAGCTTTTAATTTTTTTACTGCATTTAGGAAAAACAAAATAATAGTTGTTCGAATCTGGTTCTGCAGAAAGTGTTATATCTGAATTTGAAATAAAATATTCCTGTTTGTTTGTTTGTGGTACATTCTGAATGCCCATATATTTTTCGGCATACTCAGAATAAGGTCCTCTCATTGATCTTACTTCAGTTACTTCTACGTCAATAGCTAATACATTACGAGGAAGGGCATATACCATATAATTCTTGGAAATCTTTTTAGCGTATTTTACATTAACAACCTGAATACCCGAACATGCAGCAAATAATACAGTCAGCGAAATAAAATAAATAAGTTTCTTCATTTGAAAAATAAGATTTAGAAATTTGATTAACGCAGCAAAGATAAAAAGAATACCAATAAATGTTTTTGAATTATTTTTTGTGAAAATAAAATTGTTTGCTAATTCGTGTTTCGAATATATACAAAGTTGCTTTTTCGAGTAACGAAGTGTATCGAGAAGTGGGGTTATGTAGTTTCTGTTGTTCTCGATTATACTCGAACAAGCATTGTGGAGTAGGAGAGCTAAACCCTTTGCTTCTTCGTCCGCCGCGGCGGAAGCGCAGCGTATCGAGAAGTGAAGTTATGTAGTTTCTGTTGTTCTCGATAAACTCGAACAAGCATTTGTGAGGTTTATGTAGTTTCTGTTGTTCTCGATTACACTCTCCGCCGCGGCGGACTTGCATTTATGGTGATGTAAAGTAAAATCACATGCTTCTTCGAGTAGTGAAACGTATCGAGAAGTAGGGTTTATTACTATTTCTTCTTCCTGCATTTTCCTTTCAGAAAATCAATCTTTATTGAAGCATATAAATCAAAGCCCTTATTTACTCCAACACCTACCGAACCTAGAAGGTTATCTGTGCCAACTGTTATTTTCCAGAATCTTAATGCCAGACCGACCCTTACATATTTAAAGTCGGAAATTGAAATAGGTAAACTTGCTTCGTATAATCGTTTCTCATATCTTGGAGCAACAGAAATCATAGTTGGTCTTCTAATTGAATATTGTGCAAGTTCAAGCGACTGAACAAATGCTCCGTGAAAATACCAGTTATGAGATTTTGTTGCAGGATGGTAATCAAACTGAAAACATATTGCAGTGGGAAGTGCAACAGAAAATTTATCTTTTGCTAATGATGAACTATAACTCTGCAATGTAGAGTCATTACTATTATTAATAGTATCCTGACCGGCTAAATTGTAATTAAAATTAGTAGAGCTTACACTTTTCGAGAATCTTAATGATCCTATATCAATTATTGATATTCCAAATTTATATCTGTAGTCGTAATATTTTTGCTGACATAATTTAAGAAATGGCTTTACACTTTCGTTGTTTACCTTTTTATGATACGTTACTCCAATGTCGAAACCAAAACCTTTTCCGTATCCCATACCACCACCGCCTAACATTCCACTGTTCCGAATATTTTCGTATGGGTCATTATTAAACGAACCACCAGCATTGCTTGTTGCGTAATAGGCTCCGCCAGCACCGAACAGCATTTTAGCAGTTGCTCCAACAGCCCACATTGATTTTTCAACCCGGTAAAGCACATGTGCGTAACTTAGTCCAACTTCGCCCCATGCGAGACCAGCAACTTTATATTGATTTGCCAAACCATCATTACTTGAAATTCTTTTGTATGAGATGGCTGTTCTTGCAGCGTTAACAAAAGCAAAACAATGTTTACCATTGTTAACCATAAATGATGGTCCGTTAAGTCTGAAGTTTGCAAATGCATTCTTACTCATATCGGTTTGATAAAATATATTAGGAGTAAGTACATTTATATCCAGATATAATTTTGAATCTGCCATTGAGCTTGGATTCATCGAAAGACCATTTACTCCGGCGTAATTACTTCCTATAATACCAAGCATTTCCTGAGCAATAGTAGACATACCATATATTAATATGAAGCAACATACTATTAATTTTTTCATAATATGGTAACGTATTATGTTAAGGTTAAATTTTAGCAAATATAAAAAATAATGCTAAATCATTAATTTTCTTTTAGAATAAAAATTAGAAAGGCATTAAAAGATTTCCAATAAATATTCCAAAGTAATTACCTAATATATAACCTAACGACCCAACAAGCATTGCCGGAACTATCATATGATTCCAACCTTTGGCAATTGCCATTGCAGCTGCAGTTGTTGGTCCACCTATATTTGCATTCGAAGCCATAACAACTTCCTCAATTTTGAAACGGAATAGTCTTCCGAATAATAAGGTAAAGATTAGGTTTATAATTACAATAATTGCACAAAATACCAGTAACCATGGTGATTTTTCTATTATTAATGATACTGAAGCCGGAATTCCTATGACAACAAAAAAAACCTGAATAATAAATGCTCCAATTTCCTGCGATCCACCAAGATTACCAAAAAATCTTGAAAAGAAAGAAGCCAGTAACATTGTGAGAGTTGTTAAAATTAAATATTTATTGCCCAGTAATTCTCTGATAAATGATAAGCTTATATCTGATGCAGGAATTACAGAGCTGAAATAACTAGATATTACTTCAGAAACCCATACTATTGAAAGCGAAAGTGCAATACATAATGCAATGTCCTTTAACGAAATCTCTTTTGCTTTCCAGAAATCGGCTGATAAATTACTTTTATTATTTGAATTTTCGGCAACCTTATTTTTATCATTCTTATGACTAAGAAATTTTATAATAAACGAAATTGATGGTAATGCAATCAATAATAAAAAATATAAAGCCATTACAAGATTGTCTGAGACAACTGCAGCAGATGCAAGTTCACCTGAGGCTTTGAACGATTGTGCCATTGCAATAAAATTTACACTACCACCAACATATGAGCCTGCCATCATTGCTGCTACTTTGTATAGTGATGGGATCAAACTTTTTAAAACAAAAAAACCAACTATGGTTCCTACAAGAGTTCCCAGCGAGCTAAATAAAAAAAGTATAACCAGCCTTCCGCTTTCTTTCCATATTTTTTTAATATCGGCTTTAAACAGTAATAATGGGATAGCCATTGGAACTAAAAATGTCCAAACGTCATCGTAAACCTTTGCTTCAGTTGGTATTATTTTAAAGTTCGAGAAAAGTGCAGCAATAACCATTGCTAAAACACAACCGGTAATTTTTGATGCCCATTTATATTTTTGTTCTAATATTATACTAGTGGCAGCAATGGCAGTAATGATAGTCCATAATGCTAAGGTGTTGTCGGCACTTATAAAAGTTGTTCCCATCTAATAATTATAAAAAAGAACGAAGTAATAAATAAATATAGATATATAAAAATATTAATTGCACTAATGTAATTGATGAAACTTCTGATGCTATCTTATAATTTGTTATAATCTAAACAAAATGGAATGTAATTATCAGTTGGAGTATAATCATTGAAAGTTTCAGGTTCATGAGGATACTTTAAAATACTATCCCAGGAAATATTCCCTATTTCATTTTTTAAAGGATTCTGTTTAAACAAAACACATAGATCCCGATAAGTTCCCCAATAATGCTCAATTAGCTTTTCTGGTAACTCAAAGAAAACTTCTACGGCTATTGAAAAAAACTCATGTGGAGAACTGTATGCATATTTTCTGAAAACTGGCTCTTTTCCATTTTTAACAGCTTCAATTTCCTTTTTACCGCAATAAAAAATATGTTTTACTATGCTGTATTCAAAAACAAATTCAGGCTGAGACTGCATCATTTCAATTACTAAGGCATGTGCCAGTTCATGAATTACTAAATTTACTCCATCATGCAAATTAGCATTGCCTTTTAAAATGTCCTCCCACGAAAGTGAAATGTACCCTTGTAATGATGTTTTCCCTAAATATTTTACTCTTTGTTCTATAGCTTTGTATGAATGTGGAAAAATAACTATAGTATGAAAAGTATATAGTCTTATAAAGTCTCTTCCCATACTTAATTTTGCAAAACCCGCACCTATAATTATTTTCATCTCGGGTGTGATATTCAGACCGTCTTTCCCATAATATTTAAGGTTACTGTTAAATCTTTTGATTATGTTTATGAATAGTGTTTTTTGATCAGTATTTAGCCTTAAGTAATAATCATAACCATTTAAAAATGACTCGATCTCAGATTCGTATTTTTTTCTGGCTCTTGGTTTTAAATATATTAAATTGAAGAAATAGTAAACAAGACCAATAACAATAATTATTAATATAAAATTATCTGTATTAATATATCTCATCATATTTAAAATAAGGAAAAATATATCTTTTTGAATGTTACAAAGAAAAGAATGTTTAAGATAAAATCATAAAAACTATTAAAATTATAATTCATAAATTCAAAATATTGTAACTTGCAGCAAACATTAATAAATACCAAATTCAAAAAACCAAATTCAAAAAACAAAGAATCAATATGAGATGTGAATCAACTATAAAATCAAAAAAAGAATAATAAACTTTTAACTTTCGACTTTATAACTTTAAACTTTGTAATTTTCAACTAAATACTATGAAACAAACATTTTTAACTATCAGTTTAATCGTTGCGATTATTTTTTCAGGGATGGCGCAATCTGTGCTGCCAATGAAAAAAGTTTCTCTTTTTAAAAATTCTACTTGTCTTGTCAGTAAAGAAGGACAGCTAAAATCAAAAAACGGAGCATTTGTTTTACCCGTTCCAACTACTGCCCTTTATGGAACTTACTGGATTGGATCGGCAAAAGAAAATATGCTAAAATCAGTAGTGTTTAAAAGTGATACTCTTAAAACTACATCAAAAGCAAAATATATTGATCAGCTTATTCGCGCTAATATTGGTAAAGATGCTATTCTTGTATTACAAACCGGAGAAAAAACCGATAAAACAATTTCGGGAAAAATACTGTCGTATATACCTGAGTCGGGATTAGTGAAAATTAAAGATGATAATGGAAAAATTACTTTTATTCCTTATTTGAAAATTGAATATGTAACTTTTGCTACCGATAATTCAGAATATACGAATGACAGTATTGCACGCACCGCCACTTTGAAATTTGAAAAAAACAGTGATAACGTTTCTCTACAGGAATATTATTTACAACAGGGTATGAGCTGGATTCCTTCATATTTCCTTAAATTAATTAACGAAAAAGAAGCCCGTCTCGAGATGAAAGCTACAATCGAAAACTATGCTGAAGATATTACTGATGTTGAAACCGAAGTTGTTGTTGGCTCACCACAACTTTATTATGGTATGTTGTTAGATCCTATTTCTTATGATTACATGCAATCGCCTACAGGTTCAACAACAAGGACTGCATATGACAGAAATGATAATTTCCTTTTAAGTAATGCAATGCAGCAGGTTCAGACAACAGGGGGTTATGCCGAATCTCAGAATCTTCCTGCATATTTTGAAGCAAATTTTGAAACCGAAGGTGAGAAAAATAACGATTTGTATTATTATAATCTAGGAAAAATAACATTACCCAAAAATTCTAAAGGAATTTTCCCTGTTTTCTCTTCGGTGCTTGGTTATAAAGATATTTACAAAGCTGATATTAGCGATAAAGTAAATTTTGCATCAACTCAATATTGTAATAGTAACGAAGATTATTGTGATGTTTTTCATTCTATCGAATTAAAAAATGCAACAACATTCCCATTCACTACTGCTCCTGTTATGGTTCTTACAGAAAAAGGTCAGTTTATGGCACAGGATCAGTTGAAATATACTCCAACCGGAGCGGTTTCTATTATTAAGCTTTCTAAAGCAATAGATGTTGTTATGAAAAACAATGAGGAGGAAGTTTCCCGATTAGAAAACTTTAAAAAGATTGGAAAAACAACGTACCATAAAGTTTTGTTAAAAGGTGTAGTTACTGTTGAGAACCTACAACCAAAACAGGTAATTATTGATGTGGTAAAGCATGTTAATGGTAGCTTTACAAATGATGGTAATGGTAAAGTTAAAAAACAGAAAACTTATAATTCTGTAAACGCTTATAGCGATTTAAGCTGGCAGGTTACACTAAATGCAGGCGAGAAAAAAACTTTAACTTACGAATACGAAGTATTGTTTGCTCCGTATCCGTATTAATTTTATTGTCATTCAGAGCGTCCGCCGCGGCGGATGAAATTGAGCGATGAATCTAGTTCGAGTGTATCGAGAACTACATAAACTACATAACCCGCACTTCTCGATACGCTGCGCTACTCGAAGAAGCAACAAGGTTCTTCGTTACACTCAGAATGACAAAATGGGAATTAGAAAATGAAATGTGAAAATTAAAATAAAAAAGTCTCTTTGTCATTCAGAGCGTAATGCAATGGAGCGATGAATCTAGTGTGGATTACGTACCAGATTCTTCGCTTTTCCGCCGCGGCGGACAGAATGACAAAATGGGAATAAGAAAAAAAAAGTGAAAATTAAAATAAAAAATGTCTCTTTGTCATTCAGAGCGTAATGTAGTGGAGCGATGAATCTAGTTCGGGAACACAGACTAGATTCTTCGCTTTGCTCAGAATGACAAGACAGGAATAAAAAGGAAATGTGTAAGTAAAAATAAAAAATGTTTCTTTGTCATTCAGAGCGTAATGCAATGGAGCGATGAATCTAATGTAGATTACGTACTAGATTCTTCGCTTTGCTCAGAATGACAAAAGTGAGAAGAAATATAAATGAATCTAAAAATATATAAAGCATCAGCAGGGTCGGGGAAAACATTTATGTTAGCCAGAGAATATCTGCGCCTTGTTATTTCAAATCCTTTGATTTATCGAAATATCCTTGCAGTTACCTTTACCAACAAGGCAACCGACGAGATGAAGGAAAGAATACTAGAAGAACTTTACCTGCTTTCTTCCGATAAAAAATCAGATCATTTATGCTTTCTTATTTCTGAATGCAAGCTCACTGAAGAAAACGTAAGGAAAAATGCAAAACGAGCATTCAATCTAATACTTCACGATTATTCTAATTTCTCTGTTTCTACTATCGATAGTTTTTTTCAGAAAATATTCCGTGCATTTTTATACGAGCTTGATATTAAATTTAATTTTGATTTGTTATTAAACGATAACGAGGTTCTTGACGAGGCAGTAAAGCAAATGGTGGAGAGCCTTGAGCCAAACCAACCTGTTACCGATTGGCTGATGCAGCTTATTGATAATAAAATTGAAGATGGTAAAAGCTACAGGATAGAAAGCGATCTTGCAAAAAGCGGAAAAGAAATTTTTCGCGAAAGATTCTCGGAATATCAGAATGAACTCTTTAGCAAGATAACCGATAAAACCTTTTTAAATAAGTACAGAGCCGATTTAAAAGCAATAAAATCGGAATACATAAGCAAAATAAAACAAATTGCACAAAAAGCTGTAAGCGAGATAGAGAAAAACGGTTTTGATGTTTCCGATTTTAACCTTGGCAGCCGTGGCTTTGCAAACTACATTTATAAATTATCAAAGATTACCGAAGATACTAAATTTGAAAATATACAGACAGCTTCTGCCGAAAAATATTTTGTCATTATAAATGGTGATGGTAAATGGTATTCCGGTTCAACAAAGAGAAAGGATGAGGTTGAAAGTTTTTGCGAAACTACATTAAAACATTTATTAGCTGAGGTTTTAAATTATGTTGATAACAATAAACAGAGTTTTAATTCTGCAAACCTGATTTTAAAAAATCTTTATAATCTTGGACTTTTATCTGAGATTGCCAGCGAAGCAAAGTCATATACAACAAAGAACGGATATTTTTTACTTGCAGAAATTCCAAAATTTCTTTCGGATATTATTGGTAACGATGGTGCTTCTTTTGTTTATGAGAAATCAGGTAACCGATTCAGTCATTATATGATTGACGAGTTTCAGGATACTTCGCAGATGCAGTACAAAAACTTTTTACCTCTTATTGAAAACAGTCTGGCGCAGGGTTATGATAATTTAATTGTGGGCGATGTTAAGCAATCTATTTATCGCTGGCGCAACAGCGACTGGCAGCTGCTTTCGCAATCATTACAGAATGATCTGAAACAATTTAATCCCGAACTCATAACATTAGGCGAAAATTACCGGAGCAAACCAAATATTATTGCTTTTAATAATTCATTGTATTCTGTGTTACCAAAGCTGGCAGCTTCTGCCATTGATGAAGAAAACGAAAAACTAAGAATTGAAAATTTATATACTGACCATTTACAGGCTACTCCTGCAAAGGATTTTGCAAATGATGGTTTTGTGAAAGTGAGTTTTTTTGAAAAAGATATTTTTTACGATAAGGTTTATGGCGAATGGCTTCCACAAACTGTTTTTAATTTGTGGAACAGGGGAGTAAAGGATATTGCAGTTTTGGTGCGCGAAAACAGATCTATCCCCGAGGTGTTCTCAACATTATTTAATTTTAAGAATGAAGTAGGTGTACACCCGTGCAGCGATTTCAGGATAGTATCAGGTGAGTCGCTTTCGCTTACTGCTTCGGGTGTTGTTAATTTTCTGGTTTCGTTAATAAGATATACTGTAAATTCTAACGACAGAATTAATATAGGTTTGCTTTTAAATGAATATAATGTTTATTTAAAACATAATGCAGAAAATCCCGAAACATGGTTTGGTAACGGCATTAAAGAAATTGAAAATTTAATTCCCGAATTAAAAAATCCCGAATTTGTAAAGGCTGTAAACCTTTCGTTTTACGAGATGGTGGAGCAGTTTATAAGCATTTTTAATTTGTATTCTATAGTTGAAGAAATTCCTTTTATTTTAAACTTTCTGGATTGTGTGCGCGATTTCTCTAAAAAGCCATTAGCAAGTATTGATAAATTTATTGAGTGGTGGAGTGAAAACGGCGACAAACAACTGGTTTCAATGTCGGATGAAAAGGAGGTTGTTAAAATTGTTTCTATACACAAATCTAAGGGTATGCAGTATGAAGCTGTTGTTATTCCTTTCCCCGACTGGGCAATGCTTCCCTCTAAACACCCGCCGGTGCTGTGGTGCAAGTGTAGTAAAGAACCTTACAATGGCTTGCCTGTAATACCTGTGCAGTTTAATAAAGATATGCAACATTCGTTATTTGCTGCAGAATATTATGAGGAGGTAATACGCTCGGTTATTGATAATGCAAATTTACTTTATGTTGCAACAACACGCGCAAAAACTATATTGGAAATTGCATGCCCTGTAAATAAAAAGGAGGGACAGATTGATATTAATAAATTAATACTTGACAGTTTAAACTCCGATACCGATTGCAATATTAAAGGAAAAGCTAATAAATTTAATTCATTTTTAAATAAAGAAACTCAGATATTTGAAATTGGAAATTTAGACGATATAAAACCTGTAGCTGCCGAGGCTGCTAAAAAACAAGCTATTGCAACATCCGGTAATTACTCTGTATTTAATACAGAAATATTAGTTGCCGATAATAGTTTTGGCACTATGAATGCCGAAGTTGATGAGAAAATTAAATACGGAATTTTACTGCACGAAATTCTTGCACAAATAAAATATAAAGATGAAGCATTAAAAGTATTAAGCCGTTTTTGCACCAAAGAAAAAATTACAAAGCAAGAGCAGAAGCAACTTGGCATAATGTTAACCGAGTTATTTAAAATACCCGAGGCAGGTGAGTGGTTTGATGAAAAAAACGAGGTAATGACCGAAATTGGGATTGTTGTTAAAGGCAAAGGCATACAACGCCCCGACAGAGTTGTGCAGCGCGATAACAAAATAATTGTTATTGATTATAAAACCGGAAAAGAAGATACACAAAAACACAAAAGCCAGGTAAACCGCTATGTAAATCTTATTAAAGAAATGAATTACACCAATGTAGAAGGCTGGCTTTTATATACAGATTTGATTAAGGTGGAGAAGGTGTAAAACATTTTTAGGAACTGTTGAGGTGTACCCTAAAATGATAAATGCTTTATAAATGTTTATTGTTACAAAAGCATTTCGCTTGCCAAGTTTTTGCCAAATATTTTATGCCAGTGATTTTATTGTTTCATTTCTAATATTTTTTTGTCATTATCATCACGATATAAGTCGAAAATTCTTTGTTCATAATATGTACTATTAATTCCATTTTTATTTCTTTGAAACCATTCTATAAAGTTTTCATCTAAATGTAATTCATCAATATATAGTTTTTCTTGATTTTGAGCACCACATAATCTCCAAACAAAAGAAGAATATCTAAACAAATTCAAAAGTTGATCGTACCTTTTTTGTTTTGACCAGTACTCCCATGCTAAAAAATGACACTTGTTTAATAGGTTTTGAAGTCGCTGGTAGAATGAATAGGTATATGAAACATTTAGTCCTAATAAATCAGAATATGTAATCTCATTAATATTTTTTGAGCCTAAAACAATTTCAGCTTTTGCAGCCCAAGCTCTTACTTTTGTGTAAATGTCATTTTTTGATTCAACAATAATTTTATCAAGAAGCTTAATATTACTTTCATCATTGTTCATTCTGCAAATTTCCAATATTATATTAGCTTTAAGAGTATTAAATCCTAATTTTTCAGCCTTATTTTTCATTGAATTTAATTTTCGAATTTTTTCAGTTTCATCTTCAATAAATTTTGCTATAACATATTCTGCTGAGAGATATACTGAACTATTTTTATTTTTCTCATTCGTTTTAATTTGGTTGGCATAATCTATAGCTTCATCCTTTTTATCTGAAGAATCATAAGCAAATGCAATACTTAATCTTATGTCATTTCTATCACTTTTGCTTAAAGAATTATTTTCGTCATCACATATTGATTTTAAGATTGTTATAGACTTATCGTAAAAGGAAGTCATACGAAGATTTTGTCCTAACTTTTTTGTTAAAAAAGTTCTAGTATCCTCAAAATCATCAATTATAACATCTTTTATAAGTAATAAAGTTTCTTCAATTAGTGAAATAGCATCTTTATATGCTCCATTTACAGAAAAATGTTCAATTAGAGAAATAGAAATACGTGTCATTCGTTTTATCTCAGTTTCTTTTTTGTTTTCTATGCCATGAGATAGAATAAATCTAATTGCAATTTGAAGATTCTGATAGACCATTAAATCCAATTCAGCATCTTTTGGTTGAATCAATTTTATATTATTTCTCCAATTGTTGCCTAAATATAAATCACAAGCTAATTTATATATATCCAATTTTTCTTCTTCATCAATTAAAGAACTGACATAATCTCTAATTATTCTTGGTACTTTAATAATTTTAATTATTTCACTATCATTTTGTTGGTTGTCAAAAATTGAATTTACTTGTAAAGTTTCAATTAATTTGTTTTTTAATAAGTATGAAATATCCTCTTGATGGAATGGTTTTGTTGAATCAAATCTTTTAATACGATCAAATGTTTCTCCGTTATGTAATAGTGATAATATTGATAGTAGAAAGAATTTACGATTACTCTGTTTGTTATCATTTGTTTGTAAAAATCTGATTTCGTTTTTTATAGCTTTTGCCAAAATGTTATTAACTTCATTAGCCGAAGAAGTTTCTAATTCCATATCACCTAAATCTGATAATGGACGGAATTTCAATTGCTCAATAACTTTATCAACATATAGCGGAATACCACTTGACAATCTATGGATTTTTTCAAAATCTAAAGAAGTAAAAGTACTATGTAATTCTTGTGAGTTCTCAACAAATTGCTTAACAGCAGGAACGTCTAATGGAAATAGGTCAATACTGTTGAAAAACTTATCATCAGGTTTAAATGAAGAAATTATTACGATTTTCAAGTTTGAACTAAAATCAAATATTGTCTTAATGAACTCTTTTAACTTAACAGATTCATTTATTAAGGCATCATTTAGTTTATTGAAAACTATTAATGGTCTATCAAGTGTATTTATTATATCTAAAAATTCTGTAATGTTTTGAGAAAAAGTGTTTTTAAATGTGTTAATTAAATCATCAAGCGTGTTTGCTTCTTCACAATTTAAACTAAAACAATTGCCATGATTTATATTTGAATCACTTAAAATTGAACCAATAAATTCATCTTCACCAAGTCCAAATTTAGTTACTAGCCAACAATACTTTTGAGAATTAAATTTATCTATAGCTAACATTCTTTCATGCAATCGTATACTCAAATGTGATGGGATAGTTTTGTATATACTACGAACTAAACCTTTATCAGTTATATTTTTCTTGTCAAAAAGATTCCCCCCTTTTTTTTCAATGCTTTTAAATGTTGCATCGTCATGATCTTTAGTTTTAATTTCAAGTTCATTAAATGATTCTTTTAGAACCTCAAAATATGAAAGTGTAGTTTTATCTAGATTGAATTCATCATTTTGAATGATTTTAAGAACATTCGATTGCGTTCTATGAGATATTCTTGGCCAAATTGTTTTAGAAATCTTTCCAGCGTCAATGTTATAATAACCTGCATTATAACCATGAATTCTAATAAGGCTCGACTTATCATTATAATACTCCAGACCAAATAATGAAGGAGCAATGGATATCCTATTTGTAGAATAACCATTTAAAGACCTGTGTGTACATGCAGGTTCATGCATGTGACCACATAAATGGTCTAAGTAACTATCCTTACAGTAAATTTCATTATGGAATTCTTCTTTCGAGTTAGGTTCAAACCATGCAGAATGATGATGTGTTAGCAAAATTGATAAATCATTTGATTTTAACCATTCAAAATATTTATCCTTAAATAGAAAATAGATTTGCTTGTTATAAACACCAAGTTTTCCTTTAGCGTCTCCACCATAAAGCTGTAAAAAAGATGTGTTCAATCCAACAACTCCTAATTTTGAATTATTTTTAATTATTGTAGTATAAAAATCGCCAGGTAAAAATCCCATACAAATATTTTCTGGCTTCTTTATCAAAGTGTTTTCATGCCAATCAGTATAATTGGCAAATCTTTCTATAATAAAATTATGATAATCATTTGGCGCTTTCCAAAAATATTCATTTTTAATATCATCATTTATCCAATTAATAAGTACTTTATTTGTGGCATGGTTAGGATCAATTATTCTTTCTAAATCATGATTTCCTGGTACACATATCAAATATGGATTGAGGCTGTGTTTGGAAAATAATGCCCAAAGTTCTTGGAGAAAAGCTTCAAGCAGTTTGAACTCATTTTTGTGTCCTTTTTGAACTAAATCCCCCGAAAAAAATACAATGTCAAGTGAATCCAGTTTTTTTAGAATAAATTCAATATCTTCGAATAAAATGCTTTTTGTTTGAGAAATTAATCCTTTTTGATTATTGTCGCCGATATGTAAATCAGAAAAATGAAGGAAGTTTATTTTTTCCATAATAATATTTTTTTTGATTTCAAATTTGCTTTCCTATAAACTCTTTGTTTTTATTCTATTTATTTTTTTAAGTGAATGTTACAAATATGTTTGTTGAAAATAGTCATACAGATACATCAAATATTAGTGTATTATATTGTTTTCTCATTAATTTTTTCGTTTCACACCCTATAGTCGAATAAGTTTAAAATAGTAACCACGGTTTTTAAATTATTTTTATAAAAATATTATAATGTAATGATAATGAGGGAGAAAAAATTTATATTTTTTATTCTTTTATTAATTTCCCTCTTCCAACAACATCAGTTTTATTTTTTATTTCATAAATATAAATGCCCTTTGTTAAATTTTCGGTTTGCAGGTTTATATTATTAATAAAATTATGTTGCAATATTTTTCTATTTGTTATATCATATAATACAACATCAAATTGCTCATTAGATTTTGCTTTAATTGAAAGGTTGTTACAGAATGGGTTTGGAAAAATATTAAAATCACTTGTATTTTCTTTCGAAAATTCATTTATTGTTGTAGTTGTTGCACTATATTTTGCAAAGAAAATATCCCAGTTATACATTCCTAAAGATGAAACGTTTGCTGTTCCTGCTTCAGGGTCAAAGTCAACAGTGTTTCCAAAAGTACCTATTAAATAAACGTTTCCCAGACTATCAACTGTAATTCCATTTCCCTGATCATTATCTGTACCGCCCATACTTCTTGCCCAGAAATATTTTCCATCTAAATCGTATTTTGCAAAGAAAATATCACAGGTATCAGCACAAACTGCAGTTAAATTTGTGATGCCTGGTCCCGGGTCAAAGTCGGTAGTGCACTGAAAACCGCCAGTAATGTATAAGTTGCCTGGATTATCTACTTTAATACCAAAACTTTGTTTATAGTTCATTACAGCTATATTTTTTGCCCATAAATAATTTCCATTGTTATCATATTTTGCAAAGAAAATATCGGCATCAATATTTATTGCTGTAATATTAGCTGTTCCTGTACCAGGATCGAAGTCAGATGTTCCTGAAAAATAACCTGAAATATATATATTCCCAAGACTGTCAAGGTCGGCACTGTATGTAAAATCATCATATGAGCTGCCAAATCTTTTTGCCCATATGTAGTTTCCGTTGCTGCTATTGTATTTTGCAAAGAAAATATCATAATATCCATTATATGCAGGAGTAAGATTTACTGTAGATGTTCCAGGGTCGAAATCTGATGTACGTTTAAAATATCCCGAAATAATAACATTACCAGTTGGATCAATTTCTATATGTGTTCCCCAGTTATCGGAACTGGTTCCGCCAATTTTTTTTGCCCATAAATAATTTCCATTGTTATCATATTTTGCAAAGAAAACATCCTGAACAATTGGTGTTAAGCTTGCGGTTGCGCCACTTGGATCGAAATCGGTAGCAGCCCAGAAATATCCTGTAATGTACACATTGCCCAAAGCATCAACTGCAAGGCTTCTGCTCACCGAATTATCAACGCTTTTAGCCCAGATGTAGTTTCCATTGTTATCATACTTTGCAAAGAAAAGACCACCAAACCCAACTACTGTAAGATTTGCATTTGTTGGTCCCGGGTCAAAGTCTGCAGTGCCCGAAAAGCTACCGGTAACATATATATATCCAAGGTTATCAATTGAAATGCTATAACAATCTTCCTGATTTGTTCCGCCAATGCTTTTAGCCCAAATAAAATTTCCAAGATTATCGTATTTTGCAAAGAATATATCTTCTGAACCTACTGTTGAAAGATTTGCAATACCAGTTCCCGGATCAAAGTCAGTTATGTCTGAGAAGGTTCCTGCAATATAAACATTACCAAGGTGATCAACTGTAATACAATTGCCCGCATCATTAGTTGCACTTCCTACACCTTTTGCCCATTGGTAGTGTTGTGAGAAGCACATATTGCTAAGATTAGCAAAAGCGATTAACAAAATAGGAAAGATGAATTTTTTCATACCTGTGATAAATTTTATACATTGTTGTGTGTCAAATTTATAAAATTAAAATAACATAGCATAAGTTTTATTTAAATATATTGTTAAATTGTATTTATTGTTTTTGTTAGTTTGTTTGCTGCCGTGTTGCAACAGTAGCGAAGCGTATTGAGAAGTGTGGTTAAACCTAACTGCTACTTCGAGTAGCGTAGCGTATCGAGAAGTGCGGGTTATGTAGTTCTCGATAAGCTCGAACTAGCAATACGGAGGAGCGAAACTAAACCCAATTGCTTCTTCGAGTAGTGAAACGTATCGAGAAGTAAGGGTTATGTAGTTCTCGATTACACTCGAACTAGCATTTGTGAGTTAAGTAGGTAAAAACCTAGTTGCTTCTTCGAGTAGCGCAGCGTATCGAGAAGTGCGGGTTATCTCGTTTTTGTAGTTCTCGATAAACTCTCAGCCGCTCCGCCGCGGCGGAGGACTAGCAATACGGAGGATCGAAACTAAACCCAATTGCATCTTCGAGTAACGAAGTGTATCGAGAAGTAATGGTTATGTAGTAGCTGTAGTTCTCGATTACACTCGAACTAGCATTTGTGAGTTAAGTAGGTAAAAACCTAGTTGCTTCTTCGAGTAGCGTAGCGTATCGAGAAGTGCGGGTTATGTAGTTCTCAAAAACTCTCCGCCGCGGCGGACTTTCAATTTTGTATTATAGTTTATTTTTTTAGCAAGTAATTTCAACTTTTCCCAGTCTTCATTAATTAAAGCAGTTTTCTTAGCTTTAGACCATTTCTTAATTTGTTTTTCTTTTCCTAAAGCAAAGTTTATGTCATTTGTTTCTGTAAACCAGACAAGTTTAACAGGTCTTCTTTTTGCAGTATAACTGTCTGGATTTTCTCCACTAATATGTTCTAATAATCTTCTTTCAATGTCATTTGTTACACCGGTATAGTAAGTGCCATCTGAACATTCAAGAATATAAACATAATAAGTTTTCATAATGTAAAGATAAATAAAATGAATTTATTAAAAAGTGTTTGTTATTCTTGTTGTTCTCGATACACTTCGTTACTCGAACAAGCATTTGTGAGTGAGTAGAGAAGAACCAAGTTGCTTCTTCGAGTAGTGAAACGTATCGAGAAGTATGGTTTATGTAGTTTTTGTTGTTCTCGATAAACTCTCCGCCGCGGCGGACAAGCATTTAAGAGATGCATAGAAAAGAACCTAGTTGCTTCTTCGAGTAGCGCAGCGTATCGAGAAGTGAGGGTTATGTAGTTTCTGTAGTTCTCGATAAACTCGAACTAGCATCTTTTTAGGTATGCAAAATGAGATTTTGCTTCGCAAGATAATAGTTGCGGGTCGTTGCCCGCAATGACGAAAAAATAAATAACATAAAAAAACCGGACAACTTTTTAAGTCTCCGGTTTTTAAATTATTTACTGTAAAATGTTATTGTTTGATACCTAAATCTTCCAAAGTTTTATCTCTTGCCTGAGTATCTTCTAACTCGAAATCATATTTCTTTGCAAAATCTTCCTGAAATTTAATAAACACATCACATGCACTCTGATGTTTTACACCAATAATACTGTCAAGTTCAAAGCATTTAGCTCTGTCAGTTTCTGTAAATTCTTCACCTTTTCCTAATAGATCAATAATCTCGGTATATTCTTTATCGCACATTGAGCCCATTGCTTTATAATAATCTAATGCAATTCCTTTGAAATCGGTAAAATCTTTAATTCCCTCATAATCCTTTTTATCATTTACTGTGGTTAAAGCAGTGTTTATTTCTTGTTTAACTGTTTGTAAAGATGTTTTTAATGCTTCAAATTGTACTACGTCAAATGTATCAACATCATACTCATTCCAGAATTCTTTAAATGAATCGTAAGCTCTGTCGAGACTACCAGTAGAATTCATAATATACTTGTTACATTCTAATGCTTCTTCAGTAGAAGGAGCAAATTTGCATGAGAACATAAAGATACTAATTGCAATAGCTAAAATAAGACTGAGATTTTTCATATTTAAAATTTTAAGTTTTGAAAAATGATTATTAATATTTTATTTCAAAGATAATATTTATTTTTAGTTCAACTATTTTTTGTATTAATGATTTTTTATTTGCAAATAACAACGTGCAGGTTATGTATTTAAAATAAAATCAAAATGTTTTGCCGATGTTTATTTGTATCAACATGGTAACAATTAACACTAAAAAATGTTTTTTTTGTAATAAATTAAAAATATCTGAAAATATATCTAAGAAACAGGATATCTCTTTTCCTGACCATACTTTTGAAGTAGTTCGTTAACTTCTTTTTTTAGTTCAACCATTCTAATTTCTCTGTCAATAAAATATCTGTTTAACCTTTCCAGTTCTTTTGTTTGTTTAGATAAAGCAATTTCAGCTATTTTACATTCATTTATATCACGAACTACAACCATTACTTCAATTACACTTCCCTGCTCATTTTTAAAAACACAGGCATTGAATAAAACATCTGTGAATTTAATGCCTGATTGACAAATAGTAAGAGGGTAATTTGTAACAAATCCATTTTCTAATACATTTTGAAATATTTTGCTAATTTTTTCTGGTTCTGTAAAATAGTCAGAGAAAAAGGTGCCAATCAATTCTTTTCTTGATAAATTAGTAATATTTTCTGCAGCCTTATTTACATTGGTAATTATGCCATCTGTATTAATAGAAACAAATGGATCGAGAGTTGCTTCAATTAAACTGTTTGAATATACAGTTGCTATCCTCAAACTTTCTTCCATAAGCTTAAGTTTTTCTATATCATTGTCATAAAGCTCTTTTAATTGTGAATAATCATGGTTTATTTTTTTTAACTTAGTTAAAAGTTCCTCTCTGGTTATTTGCTGGTCAATCATAATTAATATTTTTTTTAAAGCTTTAAAAACAATATTGTTTTCATTTGCAGGAAATTAAATAATATTATACAACTTGATTTTGAAATTATTACAAAAAGCTTCATCATATTATATTATTATTTTGCAGCCTATAGTCGAATAAGATTAAAAAAGTAACCACAGATTTTTAAATATTTTTATTAATAATTAATAATATGCTTATAATCAGCAATGAAAAAAAAGTATTTTTTTTATGGAAGTAATCAGTTCAAATAATGTGCAATTCATAATTTATATACATAAAAAATGAATTTTGTGGGTAGGGAGTGATAAAAAAAATATTTTTCACATTATTAACTATAACCTTTTAATTGCTGTTTTTATTATGTAAGACAATTTGACAATTAAAAAAGTTGCCTGCAAAAAAATAAATAACAAATAATAAAGAAAAATAAATATTTGCAATTTATTACTAAACATTTTAGATTTTAAGTAAGCTATTTAATGTCAGTTTTGTAAGGTATAAGAAGTTTAATCCTTATTTGTTATTGTATAGGTAATGGTACTTATTATTTGTTATTAATAATGTTCCATTAAATTATAACAATATTGAAAATAAACTGGATTTTGTGTGAATTTATAAGTTGAATAATGTAAAATGAGATTACGTGTAGTGGCAAGCAATGATGAAATTAGGGGAGTAGAACAAATTCTATGCGCCACTGTCCACAAGATTTGTTGTTTCCCTGAGCATCCTTTACCGCAGTGGAGCGGCGAACTAACATCAAAATTATTAAAGAATAATTTCTTTAATAGAAATATCTAAATCGCGTTCAATAATTTTTAAATCAGCAATGTCTCTTTGATTAACCAGACATAGTGAAATTCCTTTATGCCCTGCTCTTGCGGTTCGTCCGCTTCTGTGAGTATAATATTCTATCTGATCAGGAAGAGTATAATGTACAACATATGCGAGCTCATTAACATCTATACCTCTGGCTGCAATATCTGTAGCAACGAGTATCTGAAGTTTAGTGTTTTTAAAAGCTCTCATTATTTTCTCGCGTTCTTTTTGCATCAAATCACCATGCAAAGCACAGGCATTGTATTTTTCGGAAATAAGTTTATCGGCAACAGCTTGCGTATCCATTCGCGATCTGCAAAAAACAATACCTCTGTTATTGCCTTGCTTTTTTAAAAATCTTGTTAAAACTTTAGGTTTATCATGATTTTCGCATATTACAAATTTATGATCAATACTTTTATTTATAACATCGTGCTTATGAACTTCTATTTTTACTGCACTTTGTGATAAATATTTTGCAATTATTGCTTTTATACCTTGAGGCATAGTAGCAGAAAATAACCAGGTGTGACGTTTACCGGCAGTATAACTTAATATTGTGTCAAGTTCTTTTTTAAAACCAAAACTAAGCATTTCGTCGGCTTCATCTAAAACTATTGTTTTTATTGATGAAAGGTCAATTGCTTTACGTTCTAACAAATCAACCAAACGTCCGGGAGTAGAAACAACAATATGTGTAGGTCTTTTTAATGCAACAATTTGTTCGTCAATTTTTTTTCCTCCGGTTATTGATTCCACAAATATTTTTTTGTCGGCATATTTACTAAACTTAAATAATTGCTTTGCTATTTGCTGACCTAATTCGCGTGTTGGTGCAAGTATTAAAGCCTGAATTTTGGGATTTTCAGAATAAATTGCTTGTAAAATAGGTAAACCATAAGCAGCAGTTTTGCCTGTTCCGGTTTGTGCCTGACCAATAAAATCTGTTCCTTGTTGTACTAAGAATGGTATTGCTTGTATTTGAATTGGTGTAGGCTCTGTAATATTGTTTTCTTCTAAAGCCTTTATAAATGTATCGGAGATACCTAAATCAGAGAATGTTTTCAAATTGTATATGATTAATTAAATGCAAAAGTAAGCATTTAAATAATCGTTTTTGTAAACTGTTTGTAATAAATATTTTAATTCATCATCTTGCCTTTAGTATTACATTCTTAAAGGGTATTTATTTTACATTATTTTTTTTCTTTTAAACCAGTAAAATATTAATAAAGAAATAATAATCATAAATATAACAACAAATAGGTAACCGTATTTTAATCTGAGTTCAGGCATAAAGTCGAAATTCATTCCATAAACTCCAACCAAAAAAGTTAATGGTAAAAAGAATGCCGAGAAAATAGTAAGTAATTTCATTACATCATTGTTCTTTGTTGTTGTAAAAGATAGATATGTGTTCATTAGGTTGTTAGCGTCTTCTGCAACTTCGTCATAAATCAAAATTAAACTAATAATACTATCCTTAACATCTTGCAATGCAGTTTGTGATTCTTGTGTAACTGTTATCTTATTTACTACATCTTGTGTTATTTGCAATATTTTTTTACTAATTCGTGTTTGCGATTTTTGAAAATATAAATCTTCCAGAGAAATTTTAGTGTAATCTTTTAAAAAAATAACTTTCTCAACTTCACCTATTTTAATGCTATGCCAGTTTGCAGGTTGGGTAAATGTTTGTACCATTTGATTAATAATGTATGTAAGCAGTTGTTGTGAATGCGAAAAATCCTGTTTAATCTGATCTAAAAAATCAAATTTAGCTCTGTGAATTGTTATAATTTTTTCGTCGTTATAAAAAAAAGCAATCTTATTGGTAAGTTCACTTACAGTTGAGAATTTATCTCTGTTTTTTGCAGTGTATGCTCTTAATATTATAAAACAATAGTCTAAATGTTTTTCAAATTTTGGTAAATGCCCATGCTCCAAACTATCTCTGATTTGAAATAAATCAAGTTTAAAGTCTTGTGCAATTTCTTCAAGTTGTTCTTTTTGTGGTTGAAAAATATCAATCCATTTAAACTTTTCGTATTTAATCTCTTTTACATTATTCATTTTTAAAGTTTAAATGTTGTTGTTTGTAATTAAAATTAAAACTTAAATTATTCTTCTGTTTTAAATTCATCTGCCAAATCTAACAAATCTACAGGTAAGCTCTTTTTTGCTTTAGCACCTAAACTTTTCATTTCTTCGGCTCTTTTAAGTATGTTGCCTTTTCCTTCGTGTAATTTGTTAATAGATGATTCAAGGCTTCTCTGGGCATCGTCAAGTTTCTTTTTAATCCCTAATAAATCTTCAATAAAACCAACAAGTTTATCGTATAAATCGCCACCACGTTTTGCGATTTCTAAAACATTTCTGCTTTGATATTCCTGTTTCCATAATGACTGAATTAATTTTAATGCAGCTATAAGGTTAGTTGGTCCGATAAGAAGAATTCTTTTATCATATGCAAAATTCCATATTTCAGGTTCTTTTTGTATTGCCAGCATGTAGGCAGGTTCAATTGGTAAAAACATCATAACAAAATCCAGTTGATTTTGCTTGTACAAATCCTGATAATTTTTCTGACTTAATCCGATAATATGATTTTTAATTGCAATAATATGTTCTTTCATTGCTACGTCCTGCTCCTCAATTGTGTTTGCAGAAGCATATCTTTCGTATGCAACAAGAGTAACTTTACTATCAATAATTACATTTTTATTATCAGGTAATGTTACAACAATATCTGGTTGAAAACGCTTGCCATCTTCAGTTGTAACTGATTCCTGAGCAAAGAATTCACGGTTCTCAACCAGTCCGGAGCGTTCTAAAATTGTTTTTAATATTACTTCGCCCCAGTTTCCTTGTGTTTTTACCTGACCTTTCAATGCATTAGTGAGATTTGTTGCGTCTTTACTAATTTGAAGGTTTAAGTCGGATAGTCGTTTTAATTCTTCTTTTAAAGAAAAATTTTCTCGCGATTCCTTATTATAAGTTTCTTCAACTTTCTTTTCAAAATCTTTAAGTTTTTCGCCTAATGGTTTTAAAAGTTCATCGAGTTTTTCTCGGTTTTGTTCTGTAAATTTTTTAGTTTTTTCTTCCAGTATATCGTTTGCAAGATTTCTGAATTCGATATTCATTTGTTGTCGAACAGATTCTAATTCTTTTTTCTGTTCCTCTATTTTTTGAAGCATGTTTTGCATATTAGCTTCACTTGTAGATAGTTTTGAAGTTATGGCTAATAATTGGTTGTTTTTTTCTTCAAGTTCAGCTTTGTGTGTTTTAATTTGTTGCTCAAGTATTTGAACTTTCTCATTAACAACACCATAGTTTAGTTTCGCAGTATCGCGCTCATTTTGTATTGCCTGTAGTTCAACTAAAGCAACACGTTTTTTCTTTTTTCTGATAAAAAAAGAGATAGTCCAACCTAAAAGTACGCCTACTTTTATACCTATAATTAAAATCAAAAAATCATTCATGTTGTTTCAATTAGCCTATTACTATTATCATTTACATATAAATAATAATGCTTAATAATTTTTATTCCTCAAATTTAAGTTTTTTTTATCAGGAGTATATAAAATTATTTTGTTTAATATATTTGTATATTCAATTTTGAAAATTTTAAACAATGAAAGATTACAAAAAGTACTATATAATTCATGCGCCTATAGATGAAGTATATATGGCTTTAACTAATGCTAATTCAATTACTTTATGGACTGGCGAAGAAGCCGAAATGTCAATCGAACCCGGATCTGAATTTTCACTGTGGAGTGGGAGTATAGTAGGAAAGAACATTGAATTTATTAAAAATAAGAAAATTGTTCAGCAATGGTATTTTGACGGTCAGGCTGAAGAATCTATAGTGACTATTATTCTTCATCAGGATAAAAACGGTACATCTGCTGAGTTACGACATACTAATATTCCGGATAGTGAGTATGACGATTTTGTGGAGGGTTGGGAAGAAAGTTATTTCGGTGCTTTAAAATTCTTTTTTGAAGATTAAGCCCAGCATAACTGGTTTAACTGAAAAATCTGTTACAAGCCTGCAAAAGTGCTTCTTTTTCAACAGGAATAACTCCGACTTTTTCGCAAACAAGCCCACCTGCAATATTTGAAATAGCTGCTGTATCTGTTGAGTTTAGTCCGGCTGCTTTGCATAATGTTGCAACACTTATTACTGTGTCTCCTGCACCTGATACATCAGCAACATCACGAACCTGAGTAGGTATTGTTTTATATTCTTTACCGTTACTAATAAATATTCCAAGCTCAGATAATGTTACCATAACCTCTTCAATGTTCTTATTGTTATGGAAAAGCTGAACTGCTTTAAATATTCCTTCAAAATCATTCTTTTTCAAATCTAATTTTAACCCTTCAGTTAGTTCGCGGAAATTGGGTTTAAATAATGAAATGTTTTCATAAGAAAGGAAATTTCTTTTTTTAGGATCTACGCAAACAGGAATATTTCTTAATTTGGCTTCTTTTGTAACAGCCTGAATTAATGATGGTGAGATTACTCCTTTATCATAATCTTCAAAAACTATAGCATTTATGTTTTCTTTGTTAAGAAGAAGGAATATTCTTTCTGATAATTTTTTAGTTTCTGATTCTGATATGGAAATATCAATTTCTTCGTCAACTCTTAGTAAATGCTGATTGCCGCCAATTACTCTTGTCTTTACAGTTGTTGGGCGATCATGTAATGTTATAATACCATCAATGGCAATTCCATTTTGTTCGCATAATTCATTAAAAATAATACCTTTTTCATCATTACCAATTGCAGCACAGATAACAGGTACTGCCCCAAGTGACCTTAGATTTAAAGCAACGTTTGCTGCGCCACCAAGACGGTTCTCTCTTTTAATTATGCTAACAACCGGAACAGGTGCTTCCGGAGAGATTCTTTCTACCTTACCCCACAAATAAGCGTCAATCATTACATCTCCGATAACCAAAATCCTGAAATTTGAGAATGATTGAAATAGAGCATTTAATTCAGTTGCTTTCACAATAATTATATTTTTGGCAAAGTTAAAAAAAATGAATAAAAATGTTCATTTTAAAGAAATTTGAATTATGGGATAGGATAATCTCTGTTAAATCTACCAAGTTTTTTTAGTAATGGTATAGGTTTATCTGTCTGTATAATGTCAACATTCTTTTTTAATGCTTCAATATTTTGTGCATCTGTGCTGGCTTCCCATACCATAACAAACAGGTTGTTGTCATGTGCCCTTTTTACATCTTCTTTAGTAATGCTGCTTCCAAAGCCAACGCCATAGGCACCAATAGTATTAGCCCATAAAATTGCCTGATCCATATCAGCAGTTTGTGTAACGAATAGTTTTGCAGATACATTTTGTTCCTTTAAAATCTCAAGAAATTCTACTTTGCCTTCAATAATAAGCTTGTCGGTTAAATTATATTTTGTTGCATGTTTTTTTATTGCTCTTGCAAATCTTCTCATAAATTCAGTTTTGTTTTCTACGTCAGGTATTTTGCAATCAAATGAAAAGTAATGTTGTGATGGCTGTGTAATTACTGAAAACAAATAATCTAAATTTAAAACATAAACATATCTTACAACCGAATGAAATACACAATCATCAATATCTGCCCAGTATTGGTCACATATTCTGTTTTTACATGTAGTAGTAAGATTCATTTCTTCATCATGAAAAGCAACCAATACGCTGTCTTTGGTCATCTGAACATCTATTTCAGAACCTTCTGCGCCAATTCCCATTACAGAAATTATCGATTCTTTAGAGTTTCTGGGATATTTGTAAAATGTTCCCATTCCACCATGACCTAAAACAATTACTTCACCGTTATTTAAATTATCAAGTTCAATTTTCTCGCGTTTGCATGAAATAAGAAATGCAATAGTAATTATTGAAATGATAATTATTGAAGTTGCTCGCATTATAAAGTCTTACTTATAAATAGCATAATAAATTTCATCTAAAAATTGTCCGTTTTTATAAATTGTGTTTTTGAATTTTGCTTCAAATTTAAAACCCGCTTTTTCCAGAACTTTTTGAGAAGCTAAATTTGAACCAAATGGTCTGGCAAAAATTCTGTTTATTTCGAAATTTTTAAAGCCATATTCTACAGTTTGTTTTATCGCATTTGTTATAACCCCTTTTCCCCAATGTTTCTCGGCAAGCCAATAACCCATTTCGGCATTTTTTTCGTGTATGTCTGTTTGCTGAAATACTCCAATTGCTCCACAAGCTTCGTTATCTATTACTATAGCAAAGGCTTTAGCAGGATTATAGCTTTCCTGAATTTTTATAAATTTTATCCCATCGTCACAGCTGTCTGGATTTGGAAAAGCATTAGTTAGATTATCGCTAATCTTTTTATTGTTAGCATATTTTACCAGACTGTCAATATCTGAAATTTGCCAAGGGCGAAGAATAAAACTTGTGCTTGTTTCCATTTAGTGAATATTATATTTTGTTCAAAAATAATTAATTTGACTATGCGAAAAATTAAAATCAAAGATTTTATTACTTTTGCAGTTCACTGGCCCTGTAGTTCAATGGATAGAACGGAAGTTTCCTAAACTTCAGATTCGGGTTCGATTCCCGGCGGGGCTACTACCCCAATAACTAATTACATAAATTTATATGAGAACTACACTATTATTATTTACAATTATGTTTTCTGTATTTTTTACAAAAGGTCAGCAAACAATAAATACTTGCATTCCTTATGAGAATGAAAATATTTGCCTGATTACAATTGATTCTGTAACTTTTAAAAATAGAATTACATGGGAAAACACACCAGGAGTTGGTACTGCAGGATATATTATTTATAAAGAAACAAGTTCTGATATTTATGATTCTATTGGATACAAAGGCTTTAATATGGCAAGTAAATTTATTGATTATACTTCTAGTCCTGAAGTTCATTCTGACAGATATAAAATTTGTGTTGTAGACAGTTGTGGAAACAAATCTCAAAAAAGTCCATATCATCAAACAATACATTTGCAGGTAACACAAGGTTTTCCAACTACAATAATAATATTAAACTGGACAAAGTATTTTGATGAAAGCGGAGTTTTTGTTCCTTCTAAATATTACATTTATAGAGGTACTTTACCTGATAATATGTCATTGTTAGATTCTGTTTCAGGCTCACTTAATACGTACAGTGATTTTAATGTATTTTCTAACTATTATTATGGTGTTGGATATAAAAGACAAATACCATGTCATTATAACCCTACATCAACAGAAATTATTTCTAATATCGCATTTAAAGGTATTAGTGTTTATCCAAATCCAATGAAGGAATTTACAAATATTAAATGGGATACTGAACTTGGCAATAATTGCACACTAACAGTTTTTGATGTTTCGGGAAAAATGGTATTTAATGAAAACGTTATAAATAGTTTTAATTATAGCATAAGTCGGGAAAATTTTAAAAAAGGATTTTATATAATTGAGGTTAGTGGAACAAAAACTTATAGATGTAAACTGGTTGTTGAGTAAAGCAAATTTGTACGAAAAAACATCTATCAAGAGTCCACGCTTGATATAATCAAAGTTAACATGAAAAAAATAATTTCGACTTTGTCCG
Organism: Bacteroidia bacterium; assembly: GCA_016218155.1. Lineage (NCBI taxonomy): Bacteria > Pseudomonadati > Bacteroidota > Bacteroidia > Bacteroidia bacterium. Next base: position 28,137 of record JACREQ010000047.1, on the reverse strand, counting down.
ATACTGCGGATACTCAATCGTGATCCTTAAAGTGGAGACTAAAATGAAAAGCAAATTTGAACTATTTTTAAAGCACACAAGAATGACTAATTAAAAAATTTTAATATATAGTATATTTAAGTGTTTGAAATATGTATGCCGATATACACAAACTATGAATAAGCAGAATTGGTCTATACATAAACTATGTGAATAAACATGAAATATTGGATTTTGATATTTGTATTATTTTTTTGTGTGCATGTATTTGGACAAACAACAAAAGACTTAATAAAAGAGTTAACAGAAAATAAATTTGTTACTGTTAATAAGAAAGATATTCCACTCGAATTAATAAAAACATTGGGTTATGACTCATATGACCAAATAGGTACAAGAAAAACACAAACAGGCTGTACTAGTGGAAAAAGAATAGTAATCAATTGGTTAGCAACAAATAATGATGGGCTATATGTTATGAGTATATCTACATGTGGAGCGTATTCAGACACAAATTACTTTATTGTTACAGGAAAAACAAAGTATAAAATCTCAATTGAAGGTTATTTTAATAATTTTAATCAATTTAAAAAAGCCTATTTGCATGTCAATTCTTAAAAATTCATAGTAATGAAAACATAACACGTAGATATAACATGCATACAAATATAACAAGAAATTAATCACATAGTCGTTTCATAATTCTTAGCTGAGAATACAAATGTCCGCCAATAATAACATTAAGCATATAAATTAAAAAAACATGACAAAAATATATTTAATTGTATTTCTTTTTATTTTGTGCATATATAGTCAAGCTCAAACTGAAAAAGTAGTTGATTGGAAGACCGATATTGAATTTCTAAAAAAGGAATTACCAATAAAGCATAAAAATTTATTTTTTTCAATGACAAAAACGGAATTTGAATCAAAGCTTGATTATATATCCTCTAACCTTTCTCAATTCAGTAATTTAGAGATAGCCATTAAAATGCAGCAAGTTATTGCTAAAATAGGTGATTCGCATACAACGATTTCTTATGGGAAATATATTAATAGTGACAAAATACTTCCATTACAATTATATTGGTTTAGTGATGGTTTATATATACTTAAAACTACAAAAGATTATGAAATACTTTTAGGTTCAAAAATCACAAAAATTAATGGAATTAATATAGGTTTAATCGTTGATAGTTTAAGTACATTGATAACAATAGATAATCAGGCAATAATAAAGAGTGATATCCCCAGTATGATACCGATTATTCAACTTTTAGAATATTTTGGATTTTCGAAAAACAACGAATTAAAAATTGAAGTAGAATCAATAACCGGAGTGTCTACAATTCATGAAATTAAACTAAGTAAAATAAATAAAAATAATATCGTAAGTTTTAAACCAGATTCAATTGCATTATGTTGGCAAAATCAGAAAGTTTTTTTCTATGACAAATATATCGAGAATGGAGCTATATATTATTTGCAATATAATAACTGCTGGAGTAGAGAGATTGAAAAAAAAACAGGCAATAAAAAAAGAGCCAAAGAATTTCCTTCTTTTGTTGAATTCGAAAAAAATGTATTTAATACTATTAAGCGTAAGCCAATAAATAAATTAATATTTGATATGCGATTTAATGGTGGAGGTAGCTCCAGACAAGGTACAGAGTTTATAAATAAGTTATCTGTAAATAAAATTCTAAATGAAAATATTAAAATATATGTAGTTATTGGTAGACAAACTTTTTCTTCGGCTATAATTAATACAATGGATTTTAAAGAGAAAACAAATGCAATTTTTGTTGGTGAAGAAACTGGTGGTAAACCAAATCATTATGGAGAAGTTAGAACTCTTGTGCTTCCATCTTCAGAATTAAAAGTAAATTATTCTACAAAATATTTTACAAGAATAAAGGATGATTTAAAAACGATAACACCTGATAAAAAAGTAGAATTTACTTTTTTAGATTTCAGCAAGGGAATTGACCCTGTATATGAATGGATAATTAAGCAATAGTATGCAAAGATTCATATAAAAAGTGAGAATAATGAAATTTGCAATAAGATTAATTCTATATTGTTAAACTTACCGTATGAAAAATTTATAGTGATTATATAACAATATTTATTAATTGTCATAAAAAGGGTAATGGAAAATTCCATTACCCTTTTTGTTTAATTATTTTGTAGTTGAATACATGATTGCATTAATATTGCATAATGTTATTTTATATAGATTTCACCTTCTAATTAAAGTTTACCTTGTCCACTTATTTCAACCCGATCGTTTAAGTATTTGCATTTTAATAATCCTTTTCGCTCGGAAAGTTGAATCGCAGTTAATTCGGTCTTCTTCAGTTCTTTTTACCAATATGGTATTAATGTAATGTTTAACTTTAGTCAAAGAAGTAATATTTGGATTACTGATTTGTGTTATAAAAAGAAAATTTGAAATGCACCAGCATCTCACAAAAAAACTGATGCGAAAAACTGGTGTTTTTTCAAAACTATTTCCTCCGGTTATATGCATTTATTAATTTTATTTTTTTTACTATAAATAGTTATACTTAGAACTTGTACACCAGAAGATCGAAAATCTATTAGTTCCTGTCCGTTTATGTATTGGAGTAAAAAAGTATCTGGTAGATAAACAACTTTTTCCTTTTTGATTTCAATTTGACTAAATCCGGCTTTTTCAATAGTTTTCAGATAATCTGTTTTAATCATTGCTCCCGCAATGCATCCTGCATAGAGTTCAACGATTTCGCTCATTTTTTTTGTCAATGCACTCGAAACCACAACATCTGAAATACTAAAATGCCCATCAGGTTTTAATACATTATATATTCCTTTGTATGCAGCAAACTTATCATTTACCAAATTAAGAACACAATTACTAATTACAACATCAATTGAATTTTCCGGTAGTGAAAGGTTTTCAATATCTCCAAGAATAAACTCAACATTATCAAAACCTAATTGGGTTTTATTTTGATTAGCTTTATCAATCATTGCATTTGTCATGTCAATACCAATGACTTTACCTTTTGCTCCTACAAGTGATCGTGCAACAAAAGCATCATTTCCTGCACCTGAACCAAGATCAAGTACGGTATGCCCTTCTTTTATGCCAGCAAAAGCAACAGGTATTCCACAACCTAGACCAAAATCTGCTTCGGGGTTGTAACCGGGCAGGTTGCTGTAATCTTCACTAAACCCTGTTAGTTCGGTGGTTGGTCCGCAACAAGTGCTTACAAAGTTGTTTGAAGGTGTGCAACATCCAGTTGATGTGTTGCGTTCTGTTACTATGCCCGAATAGGCTTCTTTGATTTTGTCTTTTAAGTTGTTCATGTTATTTTTTTTAATTATTACAACCTAAAGACTGTGCATTTTAAAAAGGACGCAAAAATATTTAAGAGCAGGGACAGGATTTATTTTTCTGATATTCCAATATGTTTCCATAGATGTCAACTTCAATTTGACAACACTGTTCAAATAACTTCTTAAGTTTTGCCCTTGCTCGCTGAACAACAGACTTAGCACCTGAATAAGAAAGTCCTGTCTTTTCTGCAAATTCTTTCTGCGATAACTTGCCTAAATCTGTTTGAAGCAAGGCTTCTTTATACTTGTTGGGAAGTTGAGCTATAAAAGGCTGCAAACAATCTACTATTTCGCTTTTATCTTCTGAATAATCCTCAAAATCATAAATAATCGTGTCAGAAATTATTACTGTTAGTTTTTTTTTCTTCAAATAATAATCAATAATTGTATTTCGTGTAATTTGATAGAGCCAACTTTTTAAGCTTTCTTTTTTTCTTATTTTTGAATAGTTTATGTGTATTTTCAATAAAACATCTTGCAGAATATCATTAACATCATCACTATTTTTCACTTTCCTGCTTATGAATTGTTTCAACTCATTTTGAAATTCTAATATTAATTGTTTACTCATTATTTCATAAATTGATATACTATATTTAGTAATAGACTAAAATATTAGAAAAAGACGCATATTATTTACACAGTATTATTAATGCCCATCAAATCGTATGGTTTTTCACTAAATCTATTGTTAAACAAATAACCTGTGAGAAAGATGAATGTAATAAATGCTAGCAAAATAAGCAATTGATTTTTAGATATTTTCTGAATATCATGTTTTTCTTTAATCTTACAAATCTCACCAGGGCAGTATTGTACTTTATTTTTAAAAAACAAAGGATAAAATTTACACCCCAAACAAATTCCAAAAGCCGATTCAAAAAATAGGAATATGAGGCAAATAAGACATACAATACCTGTAATTACACTATAAGCATTTATAATGATAAAAAACAAGAACATAGTAGCTGCTAGTATCACGCCAATCACCCAGGCAAACTTTTTTTGGGGAGCTCCAACATATTCAGGAACTTGGTTTCTAACAATCAAACGTCCAATAATCAGAGTAGGTGAAAATTTAGGATTAATAAAAACCCGTATCAAGAAATCCGTAAGGAATAGGGTAATTACATACTTTATTGGAGCAAAATTTCCTTTAAACAGTATAAACATTAATGAAGTAAAGGTCGCTAAAAACAATATTCCTGCAGCAGCACGTATTTCTCTCTCGTTTAAAACGGCGATATTGAATCCTTCAATATCTTCACCAAATTTAATTAGTTTTTTCATTTTATTTTCTATAAGATGTATTATTAAAATGCTTGGAACTTATTTGAGTTTAATTTGTTACAGTTATTACAATATTCCCTTTTTTGTTGCCATTTTCAAGGTATTTGTGGGCTTCAACAATTTGCTCTAGTGTAAATGTTCTGTCAATTACCGTTCGTAATTTTTTTGATTCTATTAGCTCTTTAATAAACTTCAGTGCTTCATTTTTATTAACAGACATGGCAAAAATGAATCTTTTACGGTTTACTAATTTAGTCCAAAAGGTAAAAATGTAGTTTTTTATTATAGCACCTGTTGTAACCATATAAAGCCCATTTTTTGTTAAAGATGACTTACAGTGCTTGAAGGAGCTCTTCCCTGCAGTGTCAAAAATTACATCATATTTTTTTCCTGATGTGGCAAAATCTTCTTTCGTATAATCAATTACCCTATCTGCTCCCAAAGATTTTACTAATTTTAAATTTGAGCTACTGCATATTCCGGTTACTTCTGCTCCAAATATTTTGGCAAGCTGAACTGCAAAAATCCCAATACTGCCTGAAGCTCCAATTATGAGTATTTTCTGACTTTCTTGAATATTCGCTTTGTTTCTTAAAAAAAATAAAGCCGTTGATGCTCCGTCAACAACCGATGCCGCTTCTTCAAATGATATATTAGACGGTTTTAATTCCAGTGATCCTTTTTCGCTCATACATTTGTACTCCGTATAGGTACCTGGATTAAATCCTGTAAAGCCAAAAACCTGATCTCCCTGTTTGAATCGTTTCACATTTTTCCCAATTGATTCAACTTCACCCGCCAGTTCAAGTCCCATAATTCTATATTTTTTTCTTGGTTTGCTAAATCCAAGAATTACTCTGCTCACAAATGATTCAGACTTTCTCATTATTCCATCGGCAGATGATACTGTTGTGGCATTGATTTTTATAAGAATATCATTATCATTAGGAATTGGTTTGTCAACTTCGCAGAGTTGAAGAACTTCAGGGGAGCCATATTTGGTGCAAATAACAGCTTTCATCTTCTAATAATCTTTTTTATGAGTTTAATTTAGAATGCCTTTCTCCTTTTATTAATAGCCAGAAGGCAAATAAAATTTCAGCAATAGCTGGTTCAATATAAACCCACGTAAACATTGTTTCGTAACGGGGAAAAAGAAAAGTAATGAAACTTCCCGTCAGATAACCAAAACAAGCTATAATCAAGAGAATTCCTAATAATTTAGGAATAAACTCAGACCTGAAGACCAAATAACCTAGAGGTAATAACCAAAGACCCCAAAATAGTTGTGCGATTAAAATACCATGTTTATGTAAGTCGAGAAAAAACATGATTTGGGATTGTAATTGTGCAGGTTCAAAGATGTTATGGTAAATAGAACCATTTAAAAGTAACAGAGGAGCAAACTGATTTGCCATATTCATACAGGCAATGGGAACAGGAACTAAAGCCAAGACAAACATGAGTCTAGCCTGATTTTGGTTAACCGTTTTAAACAACTTGTATAAGACCGAAGCTAGCAACACATGAAAAATTTGACCCATAAGATCACTCACAATGCTGGTTCTAAAAAGTGTCTCAGAAGTTAAAATATGACTGACAGTAGCTACAGTATCACCATGTACAATTATATTTGCACGAATAACTTGAGAGTAACCAGCAAAAACTGCAACAAGCAGATAAAACATCCCGGCTTTTCTTCCAGAGTTTTTAAATAGATTCATTTTTCCTTTTTGAAGATTGTTTAAGTTATGGCTTCTTTATATCTTGTGAGTTAAATGAGAATACTTCTTCTAATGGAACTTTAAAAACAATGGCAATTCGAAAAGCTAATTCCAATGTTGGAGAATATTTTCCGTTTTCAATGGCAACAATCATTTGTCGTGTAACGCCTGTTTTATCTGCAAGTTCTTGCTGGGTCATTTCATTAGCATTGAAGCGTAATTTTCGGATGTTGTTAGTTATAAAACACTTCCTCATATTAAAATCCTTTCCTGTAAAAATATAGTTTAGCAATTTCTGCTATTATACTTGATGCAAATCCTGAAAAAATCAATACAACAAACATTATATAAGGTTGCATACCTATTGCCTGTGAACCCATTGCCAGCATGAAGCCCAAAGTAAATATCCAATGCGAAATCCGAATAGCTTTTAAATCAATCAGCTTATCGCGTTCGTCCGAAAGGTTTGGAATATCCTCATTTGTAATCATTTTATTGATAATGGCAAATACAATATAAATTATAATTTGTGCTAAAATTGCCACTGGTATTAAGATTAAAAATGCTTTTCCCCAAAATTTAAAGTCGTTTATAATTTCCATATTTTCAGCCATGTACTTATAGTATATATATAAGGAATAACATGTAAAAACTATAATTGAAATTATTATAGATAAAATTATTTGTTTTTGTTTATGGTCCATATTTACCTCCCTTTATAAATTATAATCTTGAGTATGAAATTGTCGACACAAAGATAAATATATTTTACATTATGTCAAATATATTTTACATTATTTTAAAAGTGAGTAATAATCAAAAAGTTATTTTTTTTAATAACAGGAATTTATGTAGTTTGAGCTCTGTTTGGAATAAAAACTACTACTTAGTATGTTTTTCTGAAATCATATTTTTTATCTAAATAACGTGAGTTCGAAATAAGAAAACGATGTTAGTTCGCTGCGGCGAAGAGTGAAATTCTTTCAGAATTTCGTATCGAAAACTAGTCGTTTTGTTCATTTCGATACAAATTTTCTTCGAAAATTCACTCAATATAACAAAGCTATGTATTCTATTATTTTATTTCGAACTCACGTTAAATAGATCTGAACAAATTTCCAATACTATTGTCTATAAAACAGACTAAAAATTATTCTGGCTTGATCTAACAATTGATAACCGATACAATTTGTTACAATTTGGAAACATTTGTGTTAAACCTGTCTTGTTTCTTTGCAATTAAAATAAAGATTAAGCGAATATATGAAATATTGTATAAAAATTGTACTATTATTAGTTCTGATTATCACGAATAACAGAGCGGCAATTAGCCAGTCTGATACGGTTTCAATTTTAAAACTTGAAATTTGTATAAAAGCAGCTCTTGATTATTCTCCCGATTTAAAGGAAGGATTTATTCAAACAGAGATTAAAAAAACAGAAACATCTAAAGCAAAATCATCTCAGTTCCCATATTTATATAGCGCAGCCTCATATAATCTTACCGATCAAAATAAATTGGACAATAATTATAATTCTGTAAGCTATGGAATCAATGCAAATCAGGTATTATGGCAATATGGCAAAAACAAAGCATTACTGGAGCAATCAAAATTTCTTTATAAGGCTGAATTATCAAATTATAATGCCAAACAACAAAATGTAATAGTACAGGTTAATCTGTTTTATTTCGAATATTTGACATACATCAAATTGCTTGAACTTGCTAAAAATAATGAAGAACAAGCTGATTTATTTCTAAGAGCTGCTAAAGAAAAAAAAGCAATTGGTATTGGCAAAAACAGTGACATTTTAAAAGCAGAATCTGATGTTGCTGATGCAAAATACATTTCCAATATTTATGAAAATGTTATCCTGAAAGTCAGAAATGAATTATGGCAGTTGACCGGATTAAATATCACTGAAAACACGAAAGTTCAGGATGATTTATTTATTACTGACAATAAATATTCAACTATCAGCAAGGACTCGCTTTTTTCAATAGCAAAAAACAGTTATCCCGAATTAAAAATGATGGATGATTTGCTTTTATCTCAAGAATCTTATATAAAGTCAGTAAAATCGGACATATTTCCCAAAATAAGTGTAGGTGCCGGTTATAATTGGAATTATAATCCGCTTTTTGAAAATAATGACTTCTGGAATGCAGGATTAACAATATCATGGGATATTTTTAGCGGTTATCGAAAAAAGTATCAGGTAAAAATTGAAAAACTTCAAAGCAATGCGATTTCATTTCAGAAAGAAAATCTGTTGTTAAATCTCTGCAAAGAAATAAATAATCAATTTCTGACTCTTAATGAAAATTACAATCAGATAGGGATAATTGATACTCTACTGAAGAGTACAACCGAAAATCTTACTGTTGTTATGGAAGAGTATAAACAAGGCATTAGTTCTATGCTTGAATTAGCAAATGCCCGTACAGAGAATTTTATGGCAAAAGAAAAATATATTAATGCATGGTATGCATATCAAATTTCAAAAGTTCAACTTGAAAGAACACTTGGTGTTACTAATAAATAAATCAATAAACATGAAAATATCTTATCCGATATCATTATTCATTCTGACTGCAATCTTATTCACTGCTTGTAGTAGCGATAATAACGAAAAACAATATGAAACAATTATTATCAAACCAAAAACATTAAAGAATACTGTTTTGGCAACGGGAGTGATAAAACCTCAGGTAGGAGCCGAAGTGCGTGTTGGATCACGTGCATCGGGCATAGTTAAAAAACTTTATGTGAATGTAAACGATAAAGTCAGAAAAGGTGATTTTCTTGCCAAGCTTGATGACACGGAGCTAACTGCTCAATATAAACAGGTTCTTGCTAATCTTGAAAATGCAAAAACAAATTTTAAGTATGCAACACTTGAAAAAGAAAGGCAGAAAAATCTTTTGGATAAAGGTTTTACTTCACAGCAATCTTACGACTTAGCAGTAAAAAATTATGAAGTTGCTCAAGCGCAGGTTGCTCAGTTAAATGCAAACCTTGATTATGCTAAAATTCAACTCGATTATACAAACATCATTGCACCTGTAGGTGGAGTAGTTGCATCAGTTTCCACACAAGAAGGTGAAACTGTGGCAGCCATGTTTTCATCTCCTACTTTTGTTACTATCATTGATACCAGCCGTCTTGAAGTAAGGGCTTACGTCGATGAAACAGATATTAGTAAAGTGCAGACTGGTCAAAAAGCTGAGTTTACTGTTGACACATATCCCGATGTTATTTTTGAAGGAAAAGTTGTTTCCATTTATCCTAAAGCAGAAATACTGGATAATGTGGTCAATTATGATGTAATCATTGAGATTTCTGATAAGAAAGGAAAGATACTTCGTCCTGAAATGACGACAACGGTAAATATTTTAATGGATTCATTGAGTAATGTTATAGCAATACCTGAAAAAGCAATTAATACTACAAACGGAGAGTCTTTTGTTTATGTTCTCGAAAATGAAAAATCTGTTAAGAAAAAGATAACAACTGGAATGAAAAACAAATCACTTATTCAGGTTTTAAGCGGGTTGAAAACAAATGAAAAGTTGATTTTAAATTAATAACAAATAAACATAATATGTTACAATTAAAGAACATTTCAAAAATTTATGGCAAAGCGGATAGCCAGAAGGTATTTGCTTTGGACAATGCCAGCCTTATTATAAATAAAGGCGAGTTTGTTGCAGTTATAGGTACTTCAGGTTCCGGTAAAACAACGATGATGAATATTCTGGGTTTGTTGGACAGACCAACCTCAGGTGAATATTATTTTGAAAATAAAGAAGTAAGTACACTCTCAGATAATGACCGTGCGGCTATTCGTTCTAAAAAAATCGGCTTTGTTTTTCAGAAATTTCATCTGTTACCAAAAACTACTGCTATAGAAAACGTAGAATTGCCTTTGATTTATACAGATGTTAAAGATACTCGCAGTTTGGCAATAGATGCATTAAACAAGGTAGGTCTCTCCGAAAGGATAAAACACCGATCTAATGAATTGTCAAGCGGACAGCAGCAAAGAGTTGCAATTGCGAGGGCACTTGTTAACAATCCCGATATGATTTTGGGTGACGAACCTACAGGTAATCTCGATTCAAAAACCAGTCTTGAAATAGTTGGCATTTTTCAGGAATTAAATAAATCAGGGAAAACAGTGATTTTAATAACACATCAACAAAATATTGCCGAGCATGCAAACAGAATCATTCGTATTCAGGATGGTAAAATTGTAGAAGATTACAAGGTGCAAAATCCCAGAAATGCGGTTACAGAACTGTTGAAATCAGACTTAATAGAAAAATAGTTAACAAAGAATAAAATATTTAACAATGAAAAAAAGAATTATTAAAAGCGGTGTAAAATTCCTGCTACGTCATAAATTTCAGTCTTTTTTTATGGTACTTGGTATTATGATAGGTGTTATTTTTTTATGCCTGACTTTTTCTATAGGATTGGGAACGGAAAAACAAATAATATCTAAAGTAAAAAACTTCTTTGGCTCTGACAATATTTTTATCATAGCCGGTAAAGGAATGCAAATGAGCGGACCAAGATAGGGAGGTCCTGTAACATCTCTCAAAATTGAAGATATGGATGCAATTCTTAATGCAGTTCCGGGAGTAGCGAGATATGATCCTATGCAAACATTACCGGCTTGCGAAGTAATATCAGGCAATATAAATATTTCGACCACAATACAAGGTCGTTCTGTTGAAGGGGAAGTTATATGGAACAGAACTGTAACCTCCGGTGAATACTTCACAAAAGATGATGAAAAAAATGCAGCCAGAGTTGCGTTGATTGGTTCGAAACTCACAAAACAATTGTTTGGTGAATCAAATCCGTTAGGATCTCAAATCAGGGTAGGGTCTGTGTTTTTTACAGTAAAAGGCGTCTTAGAAGAAAAAGGAACCGACCCTCATGGAAATGATCTCGATATGGAGGTGATTGTACCCATAACCACTATGATGAGCAGACTAATAAATGTTGATTATATTGCCAGTGCAAAACTCGAAGTGGATGAAACAAAAATGACAGAAATAACAGATAAAATAACATCAGTTCTTAAAGAAAGGCATTCTGTAAATAATGGCGAAACAGATGATTTTTCGGTTATAACTCCAGTGCAAGTACAGGAAATGACCATGAAAATGAGAAAAATATTTACTGTCTATCTTCCTTTAATTTCAGGAGTAGTATTGATTTTAGGCGGTTTTATTATTTCTATCCTGATGCTTATGTCTGTTTCAAGAAGAGTAAGTGAAATCGGATTAAGAAAAGCGGTAGGCGCAAGTTCAAGGGATATTATGTTTCAGTTTCTCTCAGAATCAGTACTTATATCATTTGTCGGAGGTCTTTTAGGTTTACTTATAGGCATATTCGGAACGTGGGCATTTTTATCCAAAATGGGTTACCTGTTCTTTTTTCCTTGGCAGTCCATTGTCTTTGGCGTTTTACTACCTGTTGTTATTGGTATTCTTGCTGGAATATTTCCTGCCCGAAAAGCAGCCAATCTTGACCCTGTTAAAGCACTTTCATAAAACCAGAATTGAAGTATTACAGAAATATATTTTGTATGGATTGCACATTTTAATGCTATGAAATTAATTAAAAATATCCGGTTATCGTGGAAGGCATTATTATTAAATAAAATCCGTACTTTTTTTGCAATAATTATTCTGGCAATAGGTATTTCAACCATAATGGTATTGACCTCAATAAGCAAAGGTGCTGAAATAAAAATTTCCGAGCAGTTTGGGAATATGGGTACTAATCTTATTATTGTAAGTTCAGGAAAAACTGTTAAAGTAATCGGAAGACAGCAAAAAATAAATCAGGTAACAACACTTACATTAAATGATGCCGATGCTATTTTGAACGAATGTTCATTAGTCGGGAAGGTCGTTCCTTCTATCGAAAAAGCTGTCTCGGTAAAATATGGTAATGTTTCGACTAAAACTATGGTACAAGGTATTACTATTGACTATCCTGAAATAAAAAATTTCACAGTTATTCAGGGTCGTTTTTTCTCAGAGGACGAAGATAAACTAATGAAAAGAGTTGCTGTCATAGGGGATTACATTCAAAAAAATCTTTTTGGAAATTCAAATCCGATTGGCGAAACATTTTTTGTCGGAACTATCCCTTTTGAAGTGATTGGTGTTTTATCTTCCAAAGGTTTAAGTCCCGAAGGAACTAACGAAGATAATGTAGTATTAATTCCTGTACATACAGCGCAAAGAAGAGTTTTGAATATTGACTTTTTAAGCAGAATCTTCGTACAGGCAAAGATCAATGCCGACATGAATTCAGCAGAAAAAGAATTAGAATGTTTGTTGAGAGAGCGACATAAATTAAATCAATTAAACAAGAAAAATGATTTTACTCTGGATAATAAACTGAATGCAATAAAAGCGGAAAATGAATCACTTGGTTCATTTAATTGGCTGGTAACTATGGTAACTGGTTTTATTCTGCTAATTGGCGGTATTGGTGTTTTATCGGTAATGTTACTTTCTGTTCGTGAACGAATTTCAGAGATTGGTTTAAGGATTTCAATAGGTGCCAAAAGAAGTGATATTCTTAAACAATTTCTTTGCGAAGCAGCAATGTTAGGAATAACAGGTGGCATAACAGGTACTATATTTGGCATTATGTTATCGATTATTATTGGTAAGACTACAGAATGGCAAACCGATTTTTCTTTACAAACAGCAATGTTTTCAATAGGTCTTTCAATCTCTTTAGGATTAGTCTTTGGAGTTTATCCTGCATTTAAGGCAGCGAAGTTAGACCCGATACAAGCACTACAAAAAGAATAATTTGAATACTTTTGTAAACATTTACATTTATAATCAAAAACCGTGAAAAGTAAAATATTTGTAATTGATGATGACGAAAAGCTAAATGGACTACTCCAGGATTATCTTTCAAATTTCGGGTATCAGGTAACTACGTTTACTAATCCCCGCTTAGGACTGGATAAAATCAACAAGGAGTTGCCGGATTTAGTGATTCTTGATGTAATGATGCCTGAAATAGATGGTTTTACAGTCTGCAAAGAGTTGCGTAAAGAGCTTTCAGTTCCGATTATTCTATTAACCGCCAGAGGTGATGTTACAGACCGTATAGTTGGACTTGAACTTGGTGCAGATGACTATTTGCCAAAACCATTTGAGCCACGTGAATTAGTTGCCAGAATACAGACTATTTTAAGAAGATCGTCACAGGCAAAGGTTTCACAAGAGGTTTTAAGGTTAGATCGTCTGGAGGTATATCCTGAAAAACAAATCATTAAACTTGATGGTAAAAATCTGGATTTATCTACGCTGGAATTTGAAGCCTTATATTTGCTTATTCGGAAAAGAGGAAATGTTCTTTCACGTGATAATATTATGGATAGTTTACACGGTGTTGATTGGTCTGCATTTGACCGATCTATTGATATTTTAATAAGCCGGCTTCGACAGAAATTAAGTGATGACCCAAAGAAACCGGTATTTATAAAAACTATCTGGGGTTCCGGATATAAATTTATAGGTAATGAAGAATAGGAAAAAAATTGTCAGTAGTTCTGTAGTGTTAAAACTAATTCTGGTTTTGATATTGCTTGCCCTTTCCATAATTATATTATTATATGCCTTCTCAGGCGTGATAATGTCAACCACTTTCGATAGGAAATTACACCATTTTTTTCTTTTAATTCTTATTTTTCTGGTGATAATTGTTTTTATTATTGCGTCTATTGTTATCCATCAATACTTAAATCCCATTAAGAAATTGACAGAGGCTGTCAATGAAATCAGAAAAGGTAATCTTGACAAAAAAGTTTCAGTAAAAGGTCATGATGAATTTAGTAAACTCGCAGAAGCATTCAATTCTATGACTGCTGAATTAAAAAAAATGATACAGGCAAGAGAGCAACTTTTACTTGATGTAAGCCATGAATTAAGAACCCCTTTAACACGTTCAAAACTTGCACTTGAAATGATGCCAGATTCTAAAGAGAAAAATTCGGTTATTGAAGATGTCAAGGAAGTAGAATTAATGATAACAGACATTCTTGAAACTGCCCGTTTGAAAAACAATAAAATCACATTGGACATTAAAGATGTGCTTATTAATGATTTGATAAAGAATACTATTTCCCTTTTTGAAAATGAAAAGAACAGAATAAATATAAATCCTGTTTCAGAAAGTTTGTTTATAAAAGCAGATGAAGGTAGAATAATTACAGTACTTCGTAATATTATTGAAAACTCCTTAAAATATTCATCTCTTGAAAACAAACCAATAGAAGTTAGTGTTATTGATCGGATAGAAGAGATTATTATTCAGATAGAAGATTACGGCCACGGAATACCTGAAGAAAAATTACCTTTTGTTTTTGAGCCATTCTATAGGGTTGATGATTCACGTTCTAAGAAATCCGGTGGTTATGGTTTAGGCTTGCATCTATGTAAACGTATTATGGAAGCACATGGGGCAGAAATTACAATCAATAACAAATCGGATAATAACGGGATTATTGTTTGTTTAAGTTTTAGAAAATATCACTAATGATGAAATACAGGATGTTACAGTAAATCCTGGGCGAAAATTGCAGATAAAGGTTTTCTTAAAATTGAACTCTATAATTTAGAATAGGTAAAAAACCAAGCTGATAGTAAGTATATATTTCATTTTTTATAGGATTGTAATATTGACTTGCTATATTTTTGTGATTTGTTACATTTTGGAGCTCAAGAAAAATATAATGGGATGATTTTTTATTGTTTTTCCGATAACCTATTTTGAAATTAAATTTGAAATAATCAGGGCTTTTTTCAGTATATCTGTGCTCTACATCAAATACAGTTATTCCCAGTGTTCTTGATTTTTCAACATCAATAGGAGTTAAACGGGGTCCACCAGACCAAACAAATTTTATATCTGTTACTATTACATCAGTTTTATTTTTCCCAATTTTGAATTCTTTTCCCCCTATGAAATTTGTTATGAAATTATTATTGTATCGTGTGTTGCGCTCTACATTGTCCATAGCCTTATATTTCGATTCATAAAGAGATCCTGTAACCAGAAAGTAATAATTTTTCGAGAAATACTTTTCGAATGTAATTTCAATGCCATAATTTGTTCCGGTACCTTTATTTATAAGAGCAACATTTGCATTGTTATCAAACATTGTCGGGTATGTATCATTGAAATTCAGAACTGAAAAACCACTTTGTATGTTATTTTCTACAGGCACATCATACAGGTACTGATAATATGTTTCAATTTTTAACTTTAGATTTTCCGCCAACTGATTTTCATATGACAATACATAATGCTGGGCTTTTGAAAGTCGTAAATTTTTATTCGGAGTAACATATGTTCCATTAGTTTGTGGAATTTGAGCAAAGTATAATGTTAAGGGTTCTGTTTTACTGTGTATTCCTGCACCAATACTGAGTGACTGTATAGATGAAATATTCCATTGCAGACTAAATCTGGGTTCAAGTGAAGAGGATGAACTTAGTGCAAAATATGTTGAGTGGAAACCTGTGTTCAAAGTAAATTTCTCATTAAAACGATGCTTCCATTCTGCATAAAACTGAGCCAAATCAGTAGAACCATCACTATTAACATAAACTATTTGTTTAACTTTACTCTCCGACAAAAGATTGAACCGGATATTGCTGTATATAATTCCGGTTCTGAAAGTATTTTTTGAATTGAACTTATAATTAAGAGCTGAAGATATTCGTAAATATAGTCCCGAAACATTACTATTCAATGTTGAGTTAAAGACATATTTGTTATCCAATGAATCGAGTATAACCCCATTTTCATTACCTGATACAGAAACAAAAGATGTTAAGTATGCTTTTTCATTAAAAAAATATTTATGAATAAGACCTGAAGCAAACATATTGGATAATAATGTAGCTTCAAATTTGTTATAAGTGTTTTCCCATAATGCAGAATCTTTCTTTGCAAGTTGCACAGTGGAACTTATTCCACCAATTCCAAATAATGTGAAAGTACCTTTGTTCTTTGTTGGGAAATTAAATTTTAGTGTTAAGTCATGAAATCTAGGAATCACAACATCTCCTCCAAATAATTTTAACCCCATCTTATCAAAAAGACCAAGTGTTGAATAACGGTAATTAACGAGATAAGAAGCTCGTTTATTTTTAGAAAAAGGTCCTTCCATTTCAGCTTCAAGTCCCATAAAACCTGCTTGAATAGCATATTCATGTTTTTCACTATTCCCGTTTCTTAATTTAACATCAAATACTCCGGATAAAGCATTGCCATATTCGGCAGGGAAAGCACCTGTATAGAAATCAGAATTCTTTAACACATTTACACTTAAAATACTAAGTCCTCCGCCCGAACTTCCATTAGTTGAAAGATGGTTCAGATTTGGTACTTCAATTCCTTCTAATCGCCACAATAAACCTCTTGAGGAATTTCCTCTGATAATTAATTCGTTATATGTGTCGTTTGATGAAACTCCTGCATAAGATTGTGCTATACGTGATATGTCGTTAGCATTTCCGGCATATCTACTTGCTTCATCAACTGAGAATGATCTGGAACTTACAGATGCCATTTCATTAATTGGTTTACCTTTATCGGAGTTACCAGAAACTGTTATTTCTTTTAATTGAGAAACAGATTCGGTCAATTCAATAGATAAAAAAACTTCCTTACCTGTACCTACCAAAATTTCTGGTATAATTAAATTTTCGTAACCAATATATGTTACTACTAATGTATGGTGTCCAACTGGTACTTTTTCTATGCGAAAACTTCCGTTAATATCTGAATTACAACCAAGTATTGGGTTTGTATTCTTTACAATTATATTAACTCCGATTAATTTTGTTTTTGAATCTTTATCTACAACTGTTCCTTTAATTGTTTGTGTGAGTTGCGCAACAGACTCAAAATTAAATGTTATAACAACTAGAATAATTATTAATAACCTTTTCATATTTTAGAATTACCAAGATGCAAATATAAAAAGGTATAAAATTAAAAAAAAATACAATTCTTGTGATAATGTTATTAATTCCTGCTAATGTGTTAACATTTCTTGCGATTCTCTTATATATTTTCGAGGTCGATCAATTTAACAATGTGTAATAAATAATTTTTTGTTAGTTTGTTTAAAAAAATAACGTGAGTTAGATATAAGAAAACGATGCTAGTTCGCCGCGGCGAAGAGTGAAATTCTTTGAGAATTTCGTATCGAAAACAAGCCGTTTTGTTCATTTCGATACAAATTTTCTTCGAAAATCCACTCAATGTAACAAAACTAGGTATTCTATTATCTTATTTCTAACTTACGTTAAATAATAATTTATGCAGGCAAAACAGGAATATAAATTCTATGTGTGTTCATTTCCAAAGGAGTTTCCCAGATATTATTAGCAGGAATGGTAATTACATGTTCATGTGTAACTCTGTAGCCACTTTCGGGCAGCCATATATTACTCCAATATGTTACAGCTTTAATCATATCTGTTATACCACCAGTGGCAGTGAAACATGAATAGGTTGTTGGCGGCAATTCAGAATAACAAATCAAACCAGAAACCTCAGGTTCAGTTTCAACGGAGATACATGTTAAGAATCTGCATTTATCAAGAGGGGTATATAATGGATAGTCTTTCATCGACCCGAAAATTTCTGTATCAGGTGTTAACAGACCTCTTACATCTGCCCACCTATAAATCTTTTTAAAACTTTCTAAAATAAGCGATATGTCATCAAGAGAGGTTTGGAGATAAATAAATTTTTTCTCTGGTCTTTTAATAATTTCAACTTTAAAGTCGGAAAATTCCAATTTTTTATTTGAGTTGATAAAATATGCATCAGGGTTGCCAAGTTGTTTCCTCCCATTGTTGGGAATCTGACAGATTCTGATTTTTTCAAGTTCGCTACTTTTTCTGAAGTTGTCAGGACTTATCTTGTAATAATCTTTGAAAGCTCTTGAGAAAACAATAGCAGATTTAAATCCACATTGTATTGCTACCTCAATCATACTTTTTTCAGGATACAATGCAATTACATGAGCAGATTCATCCAGGCGGAGTCTTTTTATAAATTGTTTAGGTGTTTCCTGAATAAATTCTTTAAAAATTCTCTGAAAATGAAATGGTGAAAAACAGGCAATGCTTGCAAGTTCTTCAAGTGGCATTTCTTTATCTATATTATGCTCAATATGACGAACAACTTTTGCTACGCGTTCTATTATTTCCTGTTTGTTTTTCAACCTTGATAATATCTATATACTGAAGAATAAAAACAATGTAAAATTAATAATTAATATATTTTATATTCTCTGATTTAATACTTTCATTAATAGTTTTTTTTGTGTGTTAAAAATTTTGTAATTTTCATGTATTGATTCTTTTTTGTAACTTTCGATTAGCAAACTAGATCTTTATTTCCTTGTAGATAATGAGAAGTACTAATAAAATAGTATAATTAATTTTTGTAAATATTCATTTAAAATAACTTAAAATGAAATTTCAAATATTAAAAAAAATCAAGTTTGAGCATAAAATAGGGATAATCTATTTTATAATTGGTTTTTTATGGATTTTTCTATCCGACACATTTTTTGATAATCTTTTAGAGAATAAACATATATTAACAAAAATACATATACTTAAAGGGGTATTTTATGTATTTGTTACATCGTTATTATTGTATTATTTTGTAAAGCGGCACATGAATAAGTTGCAAAAAGCCAAAGAAAAAGCAGAAGAGGATGAACATAAACTTGAAGAAGCGCAATCGCTTGCACATATTGGCAATTGGGAATTAGATTTAATCAATAATAAATTAACATGGTCAGATGAGATATATCGGATATTTGGCTGTAATCCACAAGAATTTGCAGCTACTTATGAAGCATTTTTAAATTTTATTCATCCCGATGATAGGGATTTTGTAAATAATTCATATCTGAACCATTTAAATTCAAAAGAACCTTATGACATTGTTCACAAAATAATATTGCCAAACAAGGAAATAAAATATGTTCACGAGCGATGTAAATCAGATTTTGATGAGCAGGGAAAACCACTTCGTTCAATAGGAACTGTAACTGATATTACAGAGAAAAAAATAGCTGAAGAAAAGCTTCTTCGTACACAGTATTCTATTGATAATATTACTGATAGTATTTTTTGGGTTGATAAATCAGCGCGATTGGTTTATGCTAATCAAGCTGCATGTCGAAATCTTGAGTATTCCTTAGAGGAATTATTTAGTTTGAAGGTTTTTGATATTGATCCCATATTTCCAAAAGAAAGGTGGGAAGAACATTGGGAAGAAATATTATTGCGTGGTTCATTTATAATTGAAACTGTACACCGGACAAAGAATGGAAGACAATATCCTGTTGAAGTAACGACCAATAAAGTGGAGTTTGGCGGAGTTCAGTATAATTGTGCTATTGCCAGAGATATTACAGAACGTATTCAAGCAGAACAGGCAATTTTAGAAAAACAACAAGTTTTTCAGGCATTAGTTGAAAACTCACCAGATATTATTGCACGTTATGATATTAATTGCCAACGTACATATGTCAATCCGCAATACCTCAAGACAGCTCAAATTTCCCAACAGGAACTAATTGCTACATCACCAGTTCAACTATCACCACTACCAAAAGATAGTGCAGGTATACTTCAGGATCTGCTTCGCAGGGTAATCGATACAGCCATTCCTGAAGCGGCAGATCTCAGATGGCCAAAGGAAGATAATATTGAACATTGGTACAATGTACACGCTTTTCCGGAATTTGGCCGCAATGGTGATGTTGTAAGTGTGATGACAATTTCACGAGACATCACCGAACGTAAGCAGACAGAGGAAGCAATAGAAACGGAAAGGAAAAGAATGGAGGTTTTTCTTTCTTCACAAAATACAGGACTTTCGTTAATTAATCCCGATATGACGATTGCCTGGGTTAACCAAAAAACTCGTGAGATGTTTCCCGATAGAGGAGAGCCTGTGGGAATGCCATGCCATGACTTTTACGAATCCAGGGCAACTGTATGTGATGGGTGTGGAACATTAAAGGCTTTTAAAAATGGAAAGATTTGTGAATGTGAACAGTTTGTTTCAACAAATGGCAGATGGTATTATATTGTTTCACAACCAATCAAGGATGAAATCGGACATGTGGTAAATGTGCTTGAGGGTATTACCGACATTACCGAACGAAAACATGCAGAAAATAAATTAGCTCAAAATGAAGCGCTGTTAAATACATTAGTTGATACGATTCCAGATTTAGTATGGCTTAAAGATGAAAAAGGTGTTTATCTGCATTGTAATAAACGATTTGAAAACTTTTTTGGAGCATCAAAAAATGAAATTATCGGAAAAACAGATTATGACTTTGTTGATAAAGAATTGGCAGATTTTTTCAGACAAAAAGATAAAGCTGCTATAGCTGCAGGGAAACCATCTATGAACGAGGAACAAGTTACTTTTGCCAATGACGGACATATTGAATTACTTGAAACCATAAAAACACCTATTTATGCAAAAGATAAACAAATTATTGGTGTATTAGGTATTGCCCATGATGTTACAAAGCGTAAGCAAGCAGAACTTTTACTTAAAGAAAAAAATGAAGAATTTAAAGCTCAAAATGAGGAATACAAACAATTAAATATTGAATTGCAAAAAGCAAAAGAAAAAGCTGAAGAAAGCGACCGTTTAAAATCAGCTTTTCTTGCCAATATGAGTCATGAGATTCGAACACCTATGAATGGTATTCTGGGCTTTGCTGACTTACTGAAAAAACCTAAGTTAAAAGGTGATAAACAGCAAGAGTACATCAGTCTTATCGAAAATAGTGGACTAAGAATGTTGAATATAATTAACGACATTATTAATATTTCGAAAATAGAATCAAGAGTAATAGAAATTAATATTTCTGAATCGAATATAAATGAACAAATTGAATACTTATATACTTTTTTTAAACCGGAAGTTGAACAAAAAGGACTTCAGCTTATTATAAAAAATCTGTTGCCAACAAAAGAAGCTATTATAAAAACTGACCGTGAAAAAATTTACGCAATTCTTACTAACCTGGTTAAAAATGCTATAAAATTTTGTGATAAAGGTATTATTGAATTTGGTTACGAAAAAAAAGGTACAGATCTGCAGTTTTTTGTGAAAGATACCGGGGTTGGTATTCGCCAGGACCAAAAGGAACTTATTTTTGAAAGATTTAGACAAGGTAGCGAGTCACTTACACGAAATTATGAAGGTGCAGGACTTGGATTATCTATTTCTAAAGCGTATGTGGAAATGCTTGGTGGTAAAATTTGGGTAGAAAGCGAAGAAGGAAAAGGTTCAATATTCTATTTTACCATTCCATACATCAATGAACTATTAGAAAAACAAATTACTGAAAATATTATTTCTGATCTTAAAGAAAAAAAACAAATTAATAATTTAAAAATATTAATTGTTGAAGACGATGAAACAACAGAAAAACTAATCACAACAATAGTAGAACAGTATAGTTCTCAAATTCTAAAAGCCGGGTCAGGAATAGAAGCTGTACAAATTTGTCGTAATAATCCAGATATTAATTTAGTATTAATGGACATTAAAGTGCCTGAATTAAATGGATTAGAGGCAACAAAACAAATTCGACAATTTAATAAAGAAGTAATAATTTTTGCCCAAACCGCTTATGCTCTCTCGGGTGACAGAGAAAAGGCAATAGAAGCAGGATGTAACGATTATATATCTAAACCGTTTGGACAAGATCAATTAGCTGTATTAATTGAGAGATATTTTAGCAAATAAAAAATACAGATATGATTATTCTTTGATATGAAAAAACTAAATTCGCTAAATTATTAGAGTCTTCTAAATTATTAAAATGAACCCATTATTGATAGGCATTTCTCAAGGCACATTGCTAAATGAAAGTAAAAGATTAATTATTGTTAACATATTAACAATAGTCAGTGTTGTACTAAATTTTACTTGTTTTGTAATTCTTTTTTCAATTGGAAACATATTTTATACATTTTTAAATCTTGCCTGTGGGATTATTTTAGGCTTTGACAATAAATTAGAACTATACTTCCAAAAAAGAAACAATTGTGTGATTTTATTATATGTATAAGATAGTTATAGCCTATTTTAAGAAATGAATAGATCTAAACTTTTAATATTATTCTTCATTTTGACAATTTCACAAAATTGTTTTTGTCAATTAGGACCTACCCTAAATTTATCTTCAGGACAAGGAGATAATTATAAAGGCTCTTTATTACTTTTTTCTGCATTAAATGTAACTATTACGACTTTGAATATTGTAAACATTAACAACTCTGGGAAATTGAAATCTAGTGCAGGTTTCGGAATTGTGACTGGTTTAAGTCAAATTACATATGGACTAATATATAAACCAAAAACTAACAATAAAGAGTTTGTAATTTTAAATATTGGACTTGGTACTGCTACCATCGTGACAAGTTGTTTAAGACTTTTTAAAAATAAATCGAATAAAAGTAATGCAACGTCTTGGAATCTTTTTTATGTTCCTATAGAAACTAATAAATTTGGTGTGGGAATTTCATTGACAAGAAAAATATAAAAACAAGAATAACCTATGCAATATAAAGGTATACTGGCAATAGTTATAATTTTGTACTTAATTTTTTCAATAAAAAACAGTATTAAGATTTTAAAATCTAATACTATTCATAAAAATCAAAGAATAATAAACTTAATCTTGACTTGGTTAATCCCATTCTTTTGGACAATTAAAGTAAATAAAATAATTAAGGCTAAAAAAATTGAGATTATAACTAAAGAAAATAGAAATATAAAAACAGGAGACTTTAATGACAATTGTGAAGGTTCAGCTGTACTGGCTGACTTAAATGGACCTCATTAAATAAATATAAAAAAAAACAGGCTATAACACCACCTACGAAAACAACGAGCAGTAATGGGCAAATTGACAAATATAACAATGTGTACTAATATTAGTGTTTTGATGCCGACTGCAAGCAGTTGCTCATCGCTCCGTTGCTACAACCGTTAACGCCATGTGTAAGAGACAAACAACGACAGCCATAGAATTGAAAAGTAAACCATTGTGAAATACAAAGAAAATGATAAGTCATATGACATGAAAAAAAGTATTAAAATATTTATTTTACTTTTATTTTTTAGTTTCCATTTGTATGGTCAGGTGAATGAAATAGACACTATTCAATGGTTAGTTTTCGATAAAAAACCTGACCAAATTATGGGGGTTGATGATAAAGAATCAATAAAGCCAATTAGGCATATTAACTTAAAAGTTAAAGAACTTACACCAATATCAAATAATGATTCAATAGTTAAATATATTGATAAAATAAATGACAAAGAAATATTAATTTATAGAAAAGTATTTCAACCTGATAAGCATACCTACGATTTCGAGAAAAACCTTATTGATGGAAAAGTCGCTTTTGGGCACGACGGATTTTCGTCAAAAGAGTATGTAAATATCAATTTTCATTTGGAATTAGCAGGAATTAAAATTATTGACAACAAACTTCAAACAGACATAAATATTGTCAATTCTAATTTTCCTGTATTCATACACCCTACCTTAACAAATAATATCGGAAATTGTGTCATTAAATTTTTTAGAGTTGAGAAATATTTTAAATATGTATTGGTGATAACTGGCGGTGGAGGTGGTGCAGGTTCCTATGAAAATTACATATTAATCGATATTTACGACAGGGGTTGGATATTTGCTAAGGATATCTACACGGAGACTATTAATTTTGTTCCAATATCTAATCAAAAAGATCCATTTATAAAGCAAGAAAAAAAGAATTGGTATCACATCCTATTTAAGTAAATTTATTTTAAGAAAATGATAACATAAAACAGCAAACAAAATGAAAACAAGAATACTTATTTTTACAATGTTGACTACAATAAGTCTGCAAACATTTTCTCAGACCTATCCGACTTTTGGCGCAGAAAAGTTAGTAACAATTACCGGACTAACTTTTGATGCAATGGAGCCATTTATTTCATTAGATGGGAACACGCTGTTTTTTAATTCATTAAATTCTGGCGGCAACACAAACCTTTACTATGCAACAAGAATTAATGATACGACTTTTACATATGTCGGACTTGTTAACGGAACATACGATTCTTCGCCAAATCATCTTGATGCTGTTGCATCAATAGATTCAACAAATAATTTTTTCTGGACTTCACTGCGAAGTATCCCAAATCTCTACAGAGGCGTTTACCTTGGTGGTAACGTAAATAATATTTCCAAGGTTTATGGAACTTGTAATATTCTTACTCCTGGCTGGATTATTATGGACGCAGCCATTAATTATCAAGGCAATTTACTCTATTACTGTAATGGTTATTTTGGCCCAACTTATACTGAGTGTGTAGGTGTTCCTTGCGAAGCAAAACTTGGTGTTGCGCAAAAAGTTAATGATTCTACATTTAATAAAACTATATATTCTGATGCTATTTTTTCAAATGTAAACGATACAAATTATATTGTTTATGCTCCACAAGTAACAAAAGATGGACTTGAATTATTTTACACACGACTCTTAAAGGGTAATTATAATACTGAAATATGCGTTTCTGTGAGAAATACTGTTTCAGATATTTTTAGTTTACCGATGGTAATTTATTCAAGCTTCGGATATTTTCCGGAGGCAGCAACTCCAACCACAGACAAACAAAAAATATATTACCATAAGAAAAACGGAGCCTTTATTTATAGTATTTACTTACGTTATAGAACAGGTACTACAGGTATTAAAGAACAATCAAATACGGAGAATTTTAGAGTGTATCCTAATCCGACAAATGATATTTTAGACATCATATTACCTAATATTTCAGGGCATTTTACAATTTCCGTTTACTCCTCACTTGGACAAGAACTATTCAAAATGTCCAACAAAACATCAATTGACATTTCAAATTTGCCAAATGGAATATACTTTTTGACAGTAAAGAATTATGACAGAATTTGGACAACTAAAATTGTTAAAGAGTAATGTTTAAAATGTTAACACCATGCAACTATTATCGAGTTGAATTTCTTAAAAAAAACTGCACGGTGTTGGAGAGGCTTAACCGTTGTGTGCCAAATTAAAGAACGCACTTGTTAGATTATTTAACAATAGATTTATTTGAAACTAAAGAAGAATTAGAAAAGAATGGTTAACATATGAAAAAACTAATAATTATTTCTATATTGTTTTATAATGTTGCAATTGTAAGTGCACAATGGCAATCAACAAATGGTCCTGCAGGTGGATTTGTAAGAAATTTTATATTCGACAATACCAGCGTTTATGCAGCTACGGGTGGAGGTATGCTTGCAACTGATAACAATGGTGTTTCATGGTCGTTTCGTAACACAAATCTGAAAAGTTGCGATACCAAATCATTGACTCGGATTGGTGATTATGTTTTTATTTCTACCGACGAAAATGTTTTTCGTTCCAATGATCACGGACAGAATTGGGAGTCTGCCGGAACAGAATTAGATGGCAAATATGTAAAAACAATTGTAGCTTGTAACAATGTGCTTTTTGCCGGAACTTATTTACATGGTATTTATCGTTCTCTTGATACCGGAGCAACATGGGTGGCAGTAAATAATGGTATGCCTGCAAAATATGTGTATTGGCTAACAACAGACAGCATAAATGTTTATGCTGCTACCTATGGCAATGGAATATACAGGTCAACCAATTTAGGAAATAATTGGTCAGCGGTTAACAACGGAATAACAGATTTAAACATAATGGTTATGACATATTTTGCAGGCAAACTATATGCAAGTACGATGGGGTCAACTATTTTTGTTTCTACGAACAATGGTGCTTCCTGGACAACAGGAACAAGCGTTCCCTCAGTAAAAGGATATACAAGTTTGAATGGAAATTTATATGCAGGATCATTTGGAAGTGGAGTATATAAATCTACTGATTCAGGACAAACATGGGTAACAATGAACACTGGTTTAACCGAAAAAGATATCTGGGCTATTGGTGCAAGTAATTCTGTGTTATTTGTTGGAGTAAGCAGTGGTCATATCTACAGAAGTACAAATAATGGATTATCATGGTCGCTTTGCAATAACAGTAATACATTTAAAACAGGTGTGGGTTCCTTAACCTCAAGTGGAACAAATTTAATAGCTGGTTCTCATGGTTCAAAACTTTTTACTTCAGCAAATAATGGTTCCACATGGACAGCCACGAGTACGATAGGTACTGTAGAAATCCGTTCTGTAATTTCTAATGGTTCTTTGGTATTTGCAGGAACTGATATGTTGGGCTTATTTAAATCTACAAATAATGGTTCTTCTTTTACAGCATCTAATACAGGCTTAACTAGTGCTTGGATTCAATCTTTTACTTTTTGTGGTAGTAAGATATTTGCTGGTAGTGGCGAAGCCGGAATATTTTCATCAGTAAATAATGGTGCCAACTGGACAGCAGTAAACACTGGAATGGGATGCAATAACATTACAGCTTTAGCATCTGATGGAACCATTGTATTTGCCGGAACAGCTGATTGTGGTGTTTATGTTTCCAATACTGCAGGCACAAGCTGGACTGCTATTAATAACGGATTAATAACTGCAAATATCACCTCAGTGCAATATGTTAATGGATATCTTGTGATAGGAACAAAAACAAGTGGGATATTTGTTTCAGCGGATAATGGAATAAATTGGAGTTCAGCTTCAAATGGATTGCCAGTAAATTCAAATATTCGTTGTCTGTACGTTTATGGTACCGACATATTTGCCGGAACAGGAAATGGCGAAATATTTTTAACTAATGATTATGGAAATAACTGGATGTCGGTAAGCGATGGCTTGGTGGGTGCTCCTGTTTTATCGTTATGTGTTTATTCTAATTTTTTATATGCAGGCATTAATGCAGGTGGAGTTTGGACAAGACCATTATCAGAAATTACAGAAATTAAAGATGAAAGTGAAACAGCTTTTATAAATGTTTATCCAAACCCTACTAATGGTGAATTACATATTAATTATTACTCTGATTTTAGTTCATTAGAAATAATAAATGTTATTGGTAATGTAATATATAAATATACTCCAGATAATTCTATAACATTAAATAAAATTGACCTTACAAAAGTTCCAAAAGGAATTTACTTTGTAAAAGTTGACAATGGGAAGAAAGTTCATATTGAAAAAGTCATTCTTAATTGATATAACAATAATAACATAAATCATTAATAAATTAATATAATGCCATATTTAAATCTACAGATTAAATAAGGGCAACATGTGAATAGAAGGGTTATGTTTAAGCCACCCATTCTAAAAAAGCGTTAAGAACAATTTTTTTGAAGTTTTTGATGTACTTGGATTTTTTAATAATTATTAATTTCCAGCTATACACGCAGCTAGACTATTCAAAAATTTTCAAAAACTTCGCATGAATAAAAAGAAAAAAGCCCAAATAAATCGGACTTTTCAAACTTTTTCAAAGTATTGCATCTCTGTATCAGCGGAGAGAGAGGCTCAAGAACCAAGCTCTCCTGTATATTGTTTTTCAAGCTATTACAAAGAGGTTATATCCTTAACCAGCCGGAAAACCAGCCAAAATTCCATAACACACTTTCAAACTCAAAAAGAACGGTTAACTGAA